>JALWPC010000237.1:1756-6044 GCA_026995265.1 Paracoccaceae bacterium | reverse complement strand
ACCACAGGATGGCCAGAGCCGCCACCTGGATGAGCACAAACGGCACCACCCCGCGGTAGATATGGCCGGTTGTCACCTCCGGCGGAGCCACGCCGCGCAGATAGAAGAGCGCGAAGCCAAAGGGCGGAGTCAGGAAGCTGGTTTGCAGGTTGATCGCGATCAGGATTGTGACCCATTTCGGGTCATAGGAGCCGCCATAGATCACCGGCCCAACAATGGGGATGACGATATAGATGATTTCCAGAAAATCGAGCACGAAGCCGAGGAAAAACAGCACCACCATCACGATCAGGAACACCGTCCATTCCTTGTCGAAGCTCTTCAGAAAGTCCTGGATATAGGCCTCGCCACCAAAGGAGATGATCACCAGATTGAGCATTTGCGAGCCGATCAGGATGGCGAACACCATCGAAGTCACCTTGGCGGTTTCGCGCACCACGGGGGTGAGCACGGCTGTGCGCAGCAGGGTGATACAGGCGAAAATCAGGCCGGAAAAGGCTATCAGATAAGCCAGCTGCGCCACCACAATCGCTATCCAGTCCTGCCAGTCCACCCCTTCGATATTGGTGCGCAGGTCAAAATTGACCCCCACCAGCAGCATCACCACCAGTGCAAAGCTGGCGATCAGGATAAACTTGCCGCTGGCGTTTTCATCTTTGAGCTTGCGGTAAGCGGCCAGCATAATCGCCCCTGCCGCTCCGAGCGCCGCAGCGGGCGTCGGGTTGGTGATGCCGCCAAGGATAGAGCCAAGCACGGCCACGATCAGCACCAAAGGCGGGAACACCACCCGAAGCACCTCGTTTTGCGCCAGTCGCCCGGCGGATTTCACCAGCCCGTAACCGATGAGCAGGAAGGAAGGCGCCAGTTTCAGCCACGCCCCACCGGTGCGGTCCCCCGCTTTGATGAAATACACATCCACCAATATGGCCGAAAGAATGCCAAGCGCTCCTACGATCAAGGGCAGCTTGCTCTCGCGCGGAGCCACGCCGAAGGTGGTGGTGAAGGTCAGCGCAACCAGTGTCAGGATCACCAGCAGGCCGGTGCCCAGCGGCGCGGCATTGGCGATTTTCTCCTGCACCAGTTGTGCCACCTCTTCCGGCGTGCGGTCGGCCGTTACGGCCCCGCCGGTTTCGGCCTTCAGTGCATCGAGCTTGGCCTGCATGGCCACCGAGCGGTCCCATTTTTCCTGCCCGTGTTTTGCGATCATCGCCGCCTTGCACTGGTCAGAGACATGGGTGCGCAGCTCCGGTTGTTCGCCCAGTTCGGCGGTGGAGGACACATAGGTGCTTTGGCTTCCAGAAAAGCCCACCACATTCATGCCGATGGCTATGCCGATGATCAGGACCGGCGCAAACAGGAACCACGTGAAGCTGTGCTGGCGCCCTTCCCCATGGCCGCCCTTGTTATCCAGCGCCGGAATCGGGGGTGCGTTTTGCGGGCGCACCATGGCATAAAGGAAGGCATAGAGCCCGTAAAGGAAGGCCAGAAAAATGCCCGGCAGCAGGGCCGCCTTGAACAGCACGCCGGTGGACAGCGCCGCGGGCTGGCCCAGATACGTGAGCGCATCGCGGCAGCCCAGCAGCGCCGCGCG
Source organism: Paracoccaceae bacterium (assembly GCA_026995265.1). Classification (GTDB taxonomy): domain Bacteria; phylum Pseudomonadota; class Alphaproteobacteria; order Rhodobacterales; family Rhodobacteraceae; genus UBA3077. The sequence goes on along the minus strand of JALWPC010000237.1, from coordinate 4,453 downwards.
GTTTTCCTGCGCGGCGGCGTAGAGGTCCCCGGCCAAGGAGCCGAGCAGCACGATCACAATCGAGGGCGGGATGATTTGCCCGAGCGTGCCCGAAGCCGCAATCACCCCCGTTGCCAGCTCCGGCGAGTAGCCATTCCTGAGCATGGTGGGCAGCGAGAGCAGGCCCATGGTGACCACCGTTGCCCCCACAATCCCCGTCGAGGCCGCCAGAAACGCGCCCACGATGACCACCGAAACGGCAAGGCCGCCGGGCAGTGGCCCAAACACCCGCGCCATCGAGGTCAGCAGGTCCTCGGCGATTTTGGAGCGCTCCAGCGTCACGCCCATCAGCACGAACATCAGCACGGCCAGCAGGGTTTCGATGCTTTGCCCGGCAAACACCCGTTGGTTCATCCGGTTGACAACAAAGGAAATTTTGCGATCCAGCGCCCGTTCCCAGCCACCATCAAACAAGGGGCCGTCAACTGTGGGCAGGTCCGGGTATCGAAACAGCGAGATATGATCCCGCGCCACACCACTATTCACAATGGCATTATAGGCGTCCGAGCGGGTGTCAATCGCGGCGTGCACCAGATAGCCAGAGCTATCCAGCGTTGCCAGAATACCAAAGGCCATAACCCCCGCGCCACTAATGGCAAAGGCCACCGGAAAGCCCGACATGATGCCCACGAACAGGCTGGCAAAAACAATGATAAGGCCGAGTTCTACCCCGTCTAGTCCGAATAGCATATCCCTGCCCCTCTAGTGAATGGCGGCGGCGAGTTCCGCCGTCTCGTCGTTGAGTTTGTCCAGATCGAGGTATTTACCCTCGGATTTTTTGCCCTCTATGAACTCCAGCAGCGAGCGGAAGAAGAAACCCACCCCCTGCACGATCATCATGAAGGCAAAGGAGATCAGCAATATTTTGAACAGGAAATAGGCGTCAAACCCGTTGGGTGAAAAGCCGATCCGCTCGATATTTTCCTTTACGAACGGCGCTTTGCGCAGCATCGACTCCAGCGAGGCCGAGGCCGAAAATTTCGGCGTAACCAGGTTGCGCCACATGAAGAACCAGCCGAACATCCAGACAAGGAACATGCTGGGCATGATGAACAACAGCGAGCCGAGCATGTCGATCACCCGCTTGGCGCGGTAGCCGACCTTGGCGTAAACAAGGTCCACCCGCACATGGCCGCCCTGCACAAAGGTATAGGCCGCCACCAGGGCCACGATCATGGCGTTGTAAAGCTTGAGTTCTTCACCATACCAGCTCAGGTCTTTGGTGAAAACAATGCCGAACGGCCCCACCGAGATTTCGGACACACGGAAAATCCGCTGGAGGAAAACAATCATCACCTGTTGCAACACCATTACCAGCCCCGCCCAGGCGAAAAAACGGCCGACAGAGTTGGAGAACCCTTCAATGATCCGCACCACAGCCCAGAGGAAGGGGCGGTAAAGCAGGCCCAAAACCGTGACGATCAGAAACAGATCAATGACGATAAAAAGAAATTCTTTCGAGGCCCCGTAATAGATAAACCGGACGAGTGTTTTCGGGTCATTTGCCCAGTCGAGCCATGCCATCGGGTTGGATAGAGCGGTGTAAAGGTTGACAAAACCTTGCAACAACTGGGCACCGACCCAGCTTAGCGCATCAGCCATAATGCTTCTCTCGAAAGAATGTGAAAATCAAAAACGCCCCCCGCCAAGGCAGGCGAGGGGCAATTTTCGCGGCAATTACGCCCCGAGCACGCGGTCGCGCTGCACGCGGTAGGCGCTCTCGGCTTTGTCGATCCAGGCCGAAGATGCCAGCATCGAGGCGTTGTAGTTCTCCCGAATTTCGGCAAACAGAGCATCATCCATGTAGCCGTCCAGAACCTCGGCCGAAGCCTTGCCGAAGGCATCCCAGATGCTGTCATTGAATTCCTTCACCTGAACACCCTCAGAGATCAGGCGCTGCAGCGCCGCACCGTTGTTGTTCAGGAACTGCGCAAGGCTCCACTGGTGGGTGGCTGCCGCAGCGTTTTCAATGATCTTCTGGTGCGCGGTGGACAGCTCGTTGAATACCTCGCGGTTTGTTGCGAGCGAAAGCGCCGCGCCTGGCTCGTGGAAGCCCGCGGTGTAGTAGATTTTGGTGATTTCCTGGAAACCGGCCACTTCGTCAGCCCAAGGGCCGATCCACTCGGTGCCGTCCAGCGCGCCGGAGGCCAGCGCCTGATACACTTCCGAGCCGGGCAGGTTTTGCACCGAAGCGCCGAGCTTGCCGAGCGCCTGGCCGCCAAGGCCGGGCATACGGAATTTCAGACCGTTGAAATCCTCTGGCGAGTTCATTTCCTTGGCGAACCAGCCACCGGCCTGCGCGCCGGTATTACCTGCAAGGAAGGATTTGAGGTTGAACACCTCGCCGAGCTGGTCGTGATACTTGGCCCCATCGCCCTGCAGATACCAGTTTTGCAGCTCCTGCGCCGTCATACCGAAAGGCACAGAGGTGTAGAACGCAAAGGCAGGATGCTGGCCTACGAAATAGTAGTCAGCCGCGTGATACATATCCGCCTGGCCCGAAGACACCGCGTCAAACACCTCGAACGCGCCCACAAGCTCGCCTGCGGCCTTGATCTCGATGTTCAGCGTGCCATCCGACATGGCCGAAATCTGGTCAGCCACATGCTGCGCAGCGTCAAACACGCCCGCAAGGCCACGGCCCCATGATGTAACCAT
>JALWPC010000237.1:0-1656 GCA_026995265.1 Paracoccaceae bacterium | reverse complement strand
AGAAAAGAACGACGATCCATAGATAACCTCCCAGTAAATGGCGCATACATTGGCGCCTGATCGAAACAGTGTGGGTAAGCTAGCCTGACGTAACCCGTTTGCCAACCGTAAAATTGCGTTCACACATCACAGAATACGAATGCATACAATTTAAGGGGGATTTACAGCACCAAAACACAAAAGTTTATGTTGCAGGTGCGAAACCTGATCTTACAAAAAAGTTATATTTTTGAAATTATCGAATGATTATGCGGCAAATCGCGCAATATTATTTTTCGAAATTGATTGACCTTCTCGCCCCTGCCGACTAAAAAAAATTCATGACCAACGCAAACAACATTCTTGTCGTGGTGCTTGAAAAGGCGCAAACCGTGTAAAAACCCAGTTTTTATTCGATTTTGCGCTTGCCTCCAACCAAATTGGAGGCTTTTTTTTTGCCACACAGAATCAACGGGCCAAGGCCCACAAACGGAGTAAAGCCAATGTCTGCCGAGATAACCGGAGCCAAAATAGTTGTTGAAGCCTTGAAGGAACAGGGCGTGGACACCGTCTTTGGATACCCCGGCGGCGCTGTGCTTCCGATTTATGACGAAATTTTCCTGCAAAACGACATCCGGCACATTCTGGTGCGCCACGAGCAGGGCGCGGCCCATGCCGCCGAGGGCTATGCCCGCGCCACCGGCAAGCCCGGCGTTGTGCTCGTCACCTCCGGCCCCGGCGCGACCAACGCCGTAACCGGCATGACCGATGCGCTGATGGACAGCATCCCGATGATCGTGCTTTCCGGCCAGGTCCCCACCTTTATGATCGGCAATGACGCCTTTCAGGAGGCCGACACGGTGGGCATCACCCGCCCCTGCACCAAGCATAACTGGCTGGTGAAAGAGACCGAAGAGCTGGCCGAAACCATCCATCAGGCCTTCCATATCGCCACATCCGGCCGCCCCGGCCCGGTGCTGATCGACATCCCGAAGGATGTGCAATTTGCCTCCGCCCCCTATAAAACCCGCGCCAAATCCCCTACGGGGCACTATACGCCGCGGGTCAAGGGCGACATAGAGGCCATCACCCGCGCGGTGGAGGCCTTCGAGCAGGCCGAGCGCCCGATCATCTATTCCGGCGGCGGGGTGATCAACTCCGGCGTCGGGGCGAGCCAGCTTCTGCGGGAGCTGGTGGCGGGCAGCAATGCGCCCATTACCTCCACCCTGATGGGCCTCGGGGCCTATCCGGCCTCGGGCGATAACTGGCTGGGGATGCTGGGGATGCACGGCACCGTTGAGGCCAACCTCGCCATGCACGGCTGCGATTTCATGCTCTGCGTGGGGGCCCGCTTTGACGACCGGATCACGGGGCGCACCGATGCGTTCTCGCCCGACAGCTTCAAGGTCCATATGGATATTGACCCCTCCTCGATCAACAAAATCATCCATGTAGATGTGCCGATCATCGGCGATATCGGCCATATTCTGGAAGATTTTCTCAAGGTCTGGAAGGCGCGCGGGCGCAAGACCAAATCCGAGGCGATCAATAAATGGTGGCGCCAGATCAACGAATGGCAGGCCACGAAGTGCCTTGATTTCACCAACTCCGACACCCTGATCAAACCGCAATACGCCCTGCAACGCCTTGAAGCGCTGACCAAAAACATGGACCGTT
>JALWPC010000236.1 GCA_026995265.1 Paracoccaceae bacterium | reverse complement strand
AGGTTTCGGCGCCAGACCCTTAGGTCTCGCTTTGTTCATTGTTCAAGCCAATCTCTGCCCCGCTGTGGCGGGGTGTTTGGAAGAGATGGTAACGCAGAACGCGCCTTTAAGCAACCAATCCGTTTTCGGCGGCGAAACTATTCACCGGAACGCCGAGCCCGCGACATATATTATAGGTGAGGTCCGGGTTGTTGAGGGTGTAAAAATGCAGGTGCTGCACGCCCTCATTCATCAGGTCGTCGCACATCTCGGTGGCCAGCGCGGTGGAAAGCACTTCGGTTTCCTCCTGCGTGGTGGCATTGGCAAAGGCCTTGTGCATCCAGTCCGGCACAGTGGCGGCGCACATTTTGGCAAAGCGGGTCATTTTGGCGAAATTCTCGATGGGGAGAATGCCGGGGATGATCGGCACATTGACGCCCGCTTTCACCGCCAAATCGCGAAAGCGCAGGAAGTCGTCTTTCTCGAAAAAGAATTGCGTAATGGCCTGAGACGCTCCCGCATCCACCTTGCGCTTGAGGTTCTCGATGTCGGCTTGCAGCGACACGGCCTCGGGGTGCTTTTCGGGATAGGCCGCCACGGAAATCTCGAAATCGCCAGCCTCTTTCAGGCCCGCGACCAGCTCGGCGGCATTGGCAAAGCCCTCGGGGTGCGGGGTGAAACGGCTTTCGCCCTTGGGCGGGTCGCCGCGCAGGGCCACAATCCGGTTCACGCCCATTTTGGCATAGGCTTTGGCGACGTTCAGGGTCTCTTCCCGGCTGGCCCCGACGCAGGTCAGGTGCCCGGCAATGTTGAGCCGCGCGCGGTCCTTGATGGTGGCGATTGCCGCCATGGTGCGCTCGCGCGTCGCCCCGCCCGCGCCGTAGGTCACCGAAACGAATTTCGGCGCCAGAGGGGCCAGCCGCTCGACGGACCGCCACAGGCGCAGGTTGGCCTCGGTGGAATGTGGGGGGAAAAATTCAAAGGACAGACTCGGGGTCTGTTTTTCAGTTTCTGTGTGCATCGGTCCATACCGTCAATGAGTTTTGCTGCCCTCCAGCATACACGCTATTTGCGACAATTCAACCGCCCTTTCCGACGCACCCTTTACAAACGGGCATTTCCGGCCCATTTGGCGGGGAAAAGGAGTGCGAAAATGGCTAAAGTTGTAATTGTTTACTGGCGGGATATTCCGGCGCAGGTGATTGCGGGCAAAGGGCGGCGGGCGGCCAAGGTGCAGCTTCCGGAGCGATTCGAGCAGGCGATTGACCGCGCGGCGATGAAATCGGGCGCGGCGGAAACGGATGATTACCTGTCGCAATGGCGCAAAAGTGAGCCGGTGGAGGTCTCGGGCAGTGATCAGGAGGTCGCAAATGCGCAGGCGGCGGCGCTGGATGCGGCCTATGATCAGGACAGGATCAAAACCCTGATTGCCAATGACGGTTGGGAGCCAGCCTGAAACGGAGCTGCCATGAATATCGTGCCGATGAATGTTGCCCCGAAGGGCTTGCTGGATGGATTTTCCATCGAGGTGATGCCGCGCACAGCGGCCAAAATCCCTGATTTCAAGGCAATTTTGCCAGCGGGGACGAGGGTTTACGTGGCGCATATTGCGGGCACGCCGATTGAGGACATGCTGGCCACGGCGGCGCGGCTGGTGGCGGAAGGCTTCGAGGCCATGCCGCATTTTCCGGCGCGGATTATCGCGGATAAGGCGACGCTCTCGGACTGGGTGCAGCGCTATGCGGGGCTTGGCGTGCGCTCGGCCCTGTTGCTGGCGGGTGGCGTTGATACGCCCGAGGGCGACTTTTCGGACTCGATGCAGCTACTGGAAAGCGGCGTGTTTGACGCAAACGGCTTTACCCGCCTGCATGTGGCGGGCCACCCCGAGGGCAACCGCGATATTGGCTCCGATGCCGAGGTGATGGCGGCGCTCAAATGGAAATCGGATTTCCAGAACCGGACTGACGCCCGTATGGGCATTGTCACCCAGTTTGTGTTCGAGGCCGCCCCCGTGCGCGACTGGTGCAGCCGGATGCAGGCCGCAGGCGTGCAGCTTCCGGTGCATATCGGCGTGGCGGGGCCAGCGAAACTGCAAACCCTGATCAGGTTTTCCATGGCCTGCGGTGTGGGGCCGAGCCTGCGGGTGCTGACGCGCCGCGCGCGGGATGTCACACGGCTGTTGCGGCCCTTTACCCCCGCGGCGCTGCTGGCGGACCTCGCGGCAAACCGCCCTGCGGCGATAGAATCGGTGCATTTCTTTCCGCTTGGTGGCATACGGGCGACAACCGACTATATTTCGGCGCAAAGCGACCCCGCTGCCCGCCTGCGAGCCTGAGGAACGAATATGACCCGCACCATTGTTGAATCCAAATCCAAAACCGCGATCATCGGTTTTGACCAGCCCTTCTGCGTGATCGGCGAGCGCATCAACCCCACGGGGCGTAAAAAGCTAGCGCGCGAGCTGGAGGCGGGGGATTTCTCCACCGTTGAGGCCGACGCGCTGGCGCAGGTGGCCGCCGGGGCGACGATGCTGGATGTCAATGCGGGGGTGGTTTATAACTCCAACCCCAACCCCAACGAAACCGAACCGCCATTGATGCAAGAGGTGCTGAAGCGCGTGCAGGCGCTGGTGGATGTGCCGCTGTGCATTGACAGCTCGGTGCCCGCGGCGCTTGAGGCCGGGTTGCAGGTGTGCGAGGGGCGCCCGCTGCTGAATTCTGTCACCGGCGAAGAGGAAAAGCTGGAGCTCATCCTGCCGCTGGTGAAGAAATACAACGTGCCGGTGGTGGCGATTTCCAACGATGATACCGGCATTTCGGAAGACCCGGAGGTGCGCTTTGCCGTGGCCAAAAAGATTGTCGAGCGGGCGGCGGATTTCGGCATTCCGGCCCATGATATTGTGGTGGACCCGCTGGTGATGCCCATCGGCGCCATGGCCACGGCGGGCCTGCAAGTGTTTGAACTGGTGCGCAAACTGCGGGCTGAACTCGGGGTAAACACCACCTGCGGGGCCTCCAATATCAGCTTTGGCCTGCCGAACCGCAACGGGGTCAACGCGGCGTTTTTGCCCATGGCAATCGCCTCCGGCATGACCTCGGCCATCATGAACCCCCTGCACAACCTGGAGATGGACGCCATCCGCGCCGCCAACCTGCTGACCAATAACGACCCAAACGGCGCGGCGTGGATCATGGCCAACAAACCCAAACTCGCAGAGGGCGAAGTGGAAGCCGGCGCGCGGGGTGCCCGCGGCGGGCGGCGACGTCGGCGGCGGGGTTAATCTGAATTCCCCCTTGTTCCTTCGGGAGTCCATGCCTAAATATTAGGCAAACCTATTCGAGGGCACGAGATGAACGATACACTCTACAAAACGCTGGGGGTGAGCAAAAACGCCACCCAGAGCGAAATTAAAAAGGCTTTTCGCAAGCATATGAAGGCGTTACACCCCGACCTTAACCCTGGGGACGCCGCCAAGGAGGCCAAGTTTAAAAAGGTTTCGGCCGCCAATGACATATTGAGCGACCCGGAAAAGCGCGCGCAATATGACCGGGGCGAGATTGACGAGAACGGGGCCGAGGTGGTGCGCAACCCCTTTGGCGGTGGCGGCTTTCAGGGCCAGCCCCACGGGGCGCAGGGATTTGGCGATATGGGGGATATTTTCTCCCAGATGTTTGGCGGCGCAGGCACCGGCCCGCGCGGGGGCTTTCAGCAGGCCTTCAGAGGGCAGGATCAGCGCTACAACATGAAGGTGAGCTTTACCGAGGCCGCGCTCGGGGCCAATAAGCAAATCCACCTCGCCGATGGCAGCGCGGTGAGCGTGCGCATTCCCAAAGCCATCGAGAGCGGCCAGACCATCCGGCTGAAGGGTAAGGGCCACCCCGGGCAAAACGGCGGGCCGGCGGGGGATGCGCTGATCGAGGTGCAGGTGGCCCCGCATCCGGTGTTCAGGCGCGACGGGCTGGATATAGAGGTGACCCTGCCGATCACCCTTTACGAGGCCGTGCTTGGCGGCAAGGTGGAAGTGCCCACCCTGCACGGGGCGGTGGGGCTGAAAGTGCCTGCGGGCACCAATTCCGGCAAGGTGCTGCGCCTGAAGGGGCGCGGGGTGGAAAAGGGCCGCAAAAAGGGCGACCAACTGGTGCGCCTGCAAATCCACTTACCGGAAAAGCCCGATGCCAGGTTGAAGGCCTTTATGCAGGAAATGCAGGAGAAATCCGCCTATGACCCGCGCAAAAATCTGAAAGCACGCGCCCATAGCTGACCAGAGCCAAGCGCCGCTGTTGCAGCGCGGCGCGGGCGAAGTGTTTGACCTTGGCGCAGGTCTTAACGCGCCGCCACCGAGCGAAGCGAGGCACGATCCGGCGCATTGGCGCCGGACATCCGGCAGGGGAGAAACCTGCCCATAAAAAAGGCGGCCCAACCCGCCGCCTTTTTCACACATGTCAGGCCGTGCTATTCCATTGTGGCCGAGGTGTCGTCCGCAGTGAACACAAAGTCATCGCCCCCTGCGTTGCTGTGGCAGGCAATACAACCGACATCCATACCCTTGGCCACCTGCCCTGCGAGCATCATACCCTTGGGGTTTTTGTCTATGCTGCCATCAGGCAGGAATTTCACCCAGAACCAGTTCTGGTCTTCGGGGTCATAGCCCGCTTCGCGGCGGAACATCACCGTGATCGCGCCAAGGTGGCCGTCCGGGTTGCTCATCACCTCTTCGGCGCTGACCCCGGCGGGGCCATAATTGCGCTTGACAATCAGGTCGCCGGTATGGCCGTTGATCGTGGCGCTGGAATAGAAGGTCTCCAGCATCATACCGTGGGGGTCCGTGCCTTCATAAGGGGCGACATGAATGGCGTTTGGACCCGTAAGGTTTTGCGCGCTCATCGCCTCCCAAATGGCCGCGGCATAAGCGGCGTCGTCATCCGAGCCGAAAGGCGGCATGCCTTGCGAAACAGCAGCACCGCCAATTCCGGCTACAAGGGCCACGCCCAGCAATAGTTTTTTCATTGTGATCTCCCGTAAGTGAACTTGCAAAGACAGCTTAACGGCATTCCACCTCTGGGGGCAGTAAACCATTTACACAACGCCTCGCGTTTTTGTGAGCAGGTGTGACCCCGCCGGAAGCACCATGCGCGGTATACTTGGAAACACGCAGGAGTCACCCATGCAAAAGCTTTCAAATTTGTTTATTTTCATTGCTGTATCCGCGTCGGCAGCCCGTGCGGACCCGCCACAAAACGGTTTCTGCATTGAAAATCGGGATACCCGATCGGCGGTGTTCGTGGTCGATGCCGGAGCGTTTTATCGGGAGGTCGCCATTCTGGCCCCGCAAGAACGCCTGTGTACCCCCGAATTTGATAGCCCGCGCAACGGCACTGTCAGCGTGTTTTATGATGAAAACGCTATGGAGGGTTGCTCGCGGCTTACATCGGCGGGCAAGGTAGAAGTGCTGTTGCAATACAGCGATTTTGACAATTGCCTGTGGCTGGTGGAGGACGCGCAGTGAATAGGCCGGTTATGTTCCCACAGATGGCAGCTTAGGCTGCTGGTTGCCGCCCGGTTTGGCCAGCTTTCCATCAAGACTACTTTAATATAACATCACAATAGGTTGTTATTGCTTTGATAAAATACATATTCATATAACTACTAACCTAGGTTAATAGTTATATGAATATGTATACTTCACCCGGTTTCGCGCGCATCCTTCTGCGCGTTCGATCCCGGCGCTGAATATCGTTTACAACGCCGCCATTGTCGTTATTGCGCTTCCCAACCGCCGGAATTTGGCTAATATGCCCGAAAATTCGGGCGGGGCCATTATGAGCGAGCAGCACACGATTATATTCACACCTTCGGGCAAACGTGGGCAGGTGCCCGCGGGCACTCCCGTGCTGGAAGCCGCGCGTCGCCTCGGCGTAGACCTTGATTCCGTCTGCGGCGGGCGGGGGATTTGCTCCAAGTGCCAGATCACCCCGGGCTTTGGAGATTTCCCTAAATTCGGGATTACCGCCACCGAGGCTTCCCTTTCCGAGTGGAACAGCGTCGAGCAGCGCTACGATGATATTCGCGGCTTGCCCAAGGGGCGGCG
>JALWPC010000235.1 GCA_026995265.1 Paracoccaceae bacterium | reverse complement strand
GAGAGGTTTTTGGCGCCTTTTACATAATTGTTTTACCCCAAAATGGCATGCGGTGGTAAAAATTGTCATTGCTAGGCATGTATCGCCATGCTATCAAGATCGCACGGAAGAACAGCGGTTAATGAGTAAGCACAACAAAAAGAGGCAGGTTCATGCAGGCTCCGCTTTTCTCCCGCACAAAACAGACCTGACGCAGTTCGAGCAGAGTAATTTACGCAGTTGGGCAGACCCGAACGGGACAGGGGCGGATCGTGTTGGGCAGGCACGATCCGCAACTCGTTTGAGGGGCAGAAACAGGAGTTAACAGGTGGAGCTAGGTTTCTTTGACCAGCTGACCAGCAAGGTCGATAAGAAGGGGCGGGTGAGTTTGCCCGCCGCCCATCGGGCCGTGCTTGCCTCCGAAGACCCCGACTGCACAGACGGCAAAAACCCGCATATGGTGCTGGTGCACTCGAAATCCCACGAGCATTGCGCGCGGGGGTTTACGGTGAAGGCCTATAAGAAGATCCGCAAAAAGATTTCCAAAATGCCCTATGGGGCGGAGAAAGACGCCGCGGTGAAGGCGCTCATTCAGGCCGCCACGCTGGTGCAGGTGGATGACAACGGCCGGATGATCCTGCGCAAGGACATTCGCGACCGCTTCAATATCGGCGATAATGCGGTGTTTGTCGGCTCGGATGATCACCTGCAAATCTGGGATCACGATATTTACTACGAAACCCTCAAGGATGACGGCGAGGGCGTGAACCCGTTTGTGCTTCTGAACCCCCGCAAAGAGACTTAACCCATGCTGGCAGACCCCCATATTCCGGTGCTGCTGGGGCCAATTCTGGCGCAGTGCGCGCCGGTCAAAGGCGTGTGGCTGGATGGCACCTATGGCTATGGCGGCTATAGTCGCGGGCTGCTGGCGGCGGGGGCTGAACGGGTGATCGGCATTGACCGCGACCCGGACGTGATCGCCCGGGCCGAACCGCCCGCGGGCATCGAGCTTATCCATGGCCGTTTTGGCGAGCTGGACAGGCTGGCCGATACGCCGCTGGATGGTGTGGTGCTCGACATTGGCGTGTCGTCGATGCAGATCGACGAGGGCGCGCGGGGGTTTTCCTTCATGCGCGACGGGCCGCTGGACATGCGTATGTCACAGGCTGGCCCTTCGGCGGCGGATGTGGTCAACCGCGCCTCTGAAGAAATGCTTGCCGACATCCTTTTCCGCTTTGGGGAAGAGCGCAAATCGCGGCGGATTGCCCGCGCGATTGTGGCGGCGCGTAAAGATGCGCCGATCACCACCACCCTGCAACTGGCTGACATTATTAAGAAAAACCTGCCGCACCCCAAGCCGGGCCAGCCCCACCCGGCCACGCGGAGCTTTCAGGCCTTGCGCATTGCGGTGAATGACGAGCTTGGCGAGCTGGCCCGCGGGCTGGTGGCGGCGGAGGCCGCGCTGAAACCCGGCGGCCTGCTGGTTGTGGTCACCTTTCATTCGCTGGAAGACCGCATGGTCAAGCGCTTTATGCAGCTTCGCTCGGGCAACGCGCCGCGCGCCAACCGCTATGCGCCCGAAACCGAGGCCGACGCCCCGCGCTTTGAAAAAGTCACCCGCAAGGCCATCGAGGCCAGCCCCGAAGAATGCGCCGCCAACCCCCGCGCCCGCTCCGCCCGCCTGCGCATCGCGCGGCGGCTAGAGGCCCCCGCCGCCCCGACCAACCCCGCCGAGATCGGCATGCCGGAAATCGACCTAAGCAAAGGAGATATATTATGAAGCATTTCCTCTATCTTCTCGCCGGAGTCGTGGTCGTGCTGGCCGCAAGCTGGACGTATAAGGTGAATTACCAAGTGCAGGAGGCCGAGGACCGCGTCGCCGCCCTGCAACGGCAGATCAACCGCGAGCGCGGCAAAATCGCGGTGCTGGGGGCCGAATGGGCCTATCTGAACCGCCCCGAGCGCCTGCGCGCACTGGCGGAAACCTATTATGCCGAGCTTCGCCTGATGCCCATTGACGCCTCGCATTTCGCTCGCATTTCAGATGTGCCACTGCCCCCCGATGAAATCGGCGCGGCCGTGCAACAAATCGTGGCGAGGACCAACTAGATGGACATCCGCCGCCCCCTGCGCCCCCTGCCGCGCATTCTAAAAGCCCGCGAAAAGGGGGTGGACCCGGACCTTGTGGAGGCCGAAGAGCGCGCCGCGCGGTTGCGTCAGCAGCGGGCCATGGAAAAGCGCCGCGCCGAGTGGCGCCTGGGGCTTATGGCCATTTTCTTTGGCGGGGCGTTTCTGGCTGTCGGGGCTAAAATGGGGCTGGTGGCCATGGCCGAGCCGGAGGAACCGCAGTCCCGCAGCTATGCTTCTGCCATCATCAATTCCCGCGCCAATATCGTGGACCGCAACGGGGCCATATTGGCGACAAACCTGCGCACGGCCTCGCTTTATGCCACCCCGCAGGATATGGCCGACCCGCAGCATGCAGTAGCCGGCCTCATGGCGATTTTCCCCGACCTGGACCGCGCCCGCCTGCTCAGGGATTTCACCGGCGGCCGCAAGTTTGTCTGGGTCAAGCGCAAGCTGTCTCCCGAGCAGCAACAGGCGGTGCTCGACATCGGCGAGCCGGGGCTGAAGATCGGCCCGCGCGAGGTGCGGTTTTACCCCAACGGGCAATTTGCCGCCCATATTCTGGGCGGGGCCCGCTTTGGTAAGGAGGGGGTGCGCTCGGCCGAGCTTGTGGGTGTGGCAGGCGTCGAGCTTCAGTTTGACGACTACCTGCGCGACCCCGCCAATGACGAGCGCCCGCTTCAGCTTTCTATTGACCTCACGGTGCAGGCGGCCATGCGCCAGGTGCTGGCAGGCGGCATGGACCTGATGCAGGCAAAGGCGGCAACGGGGGTGCTGATGGAGGCGCGCACGGGCCGGATTATCTCGCTGGTCTCCCTGCCCGATTTTGACCCCAACCACCGCCCGCGCCCGCCGGTAAGCGGCGACCCCGCCGACAGCCCGCTGTTCAACCGCGCCGCGCAAGGCACCTATGAGCTTGGCTCCACCTTCAAAATTTTCACCGCCGCGCAGGCGATTGAAAGCGGGGCCGCCACGCCCGACACCATGATTAACACCCGTGGGCCGCTGGTCTGGCACAATTTCAAAATCAAGGATTTCCACAATTACGGTGCGCGGCTCAGCCTGCGGGATGTGATCGTGCATTCCTCCAACATCGGCGCGGCACGGCTGGCGGCCAGCATGGGGGCCGAGGCGCAAAAGGCGTTTCTGGGCCGGCTCGGCCTGCTCGACAAGCTGCCGATAGAGCTGCCCGAGGCCCGCCGCTCCGCCCCGCAAATCCCCCGCCGCTGGTCGGAAATCAGCGCCATGACCATCTCTTACGGCCAAGGCATTGCCGTAACGCCGGTTCACCTCGCTGCCGCCTATGCTGCCATGGTCAACGGTGGCTTGCGGGTGCGCCCCACCCTGTTGAACGATGCGCCAACCCCCACCGAGGATGACCGCGTGATCTCTGAAAGCACCTCTTATGCTCTGCGCGACATGCTCCGGCAAGTGGTGGTGCGCGGCACCGCCTCACTGGGCGAGGTCGCGGGCTATGAGGTGGGCGGCAAAACCGGCTCGGCGGACAAGCCCAACCCGCAGGGGGCCTATTATGAGGATAAGGTGATTGGCACATTCGCCAGCGCCTTTCCGATGAGCAACCCGCAATATGTGCTGGTGGTGTCGCTGGACGAGCCGAAAATTGATGTTTTGGGCGAGGAGCGCCGCACCGCGGGCTGGACAGCCGTGCCTGTCTCTGCCGAAATTATCCGCCGCATTGCGCCCCTGTTGGGCTTGCGCCCGAATGCCGGAAATGAAACACCTCAAGGGCCGATTCTTTTGAGCAGTAACTGAGGGCACCATGGGCAAAACCCTTTCCGAACTGGGCTTGAGCGGGCGGGTCAGCAAGGCGGGCCTCTGGCAAGGCGACCCGGCCTTCACCGGCCTTTGCGTGGATAGCCGCGACACCAAAGAGGGGGGGCTGTTCTGCGCCATGCCCGGGGTGAATGCCCACGGGGCCGAGTTTGCGCGCTTTGCCCTGCGCATGGGCGCTTTGGGCGTGCTGACCGACGCCAAGGGCCTGGAAATGCTGGAAAAACCGGATTACCCCGTGCTGCTGGCCGAGGACCCCCGCGCCGCCCTCAGCATCGCCGCCGCGCATTTTTACGCGGGCCAGCCCCGCCATATGGTCGCCGTGACCGGCACCAACGGCAAAACCTCGGTCGCCAATTTCCATCGCCAAATTCTGGAGCATCTGGGCCGCGCGGCGGTGAATTTCGGCACTGTGGGGGTGGAAGGCGCGGTGAGCGCCAAGCTTTCCCACACCACGCCCGAGCCCATCACCCTTCACAAGCTGCTGGCCAGCCTTGCCGCGCAGGGCGTCACCCACGCCGCCATGGAGGCCTCGAGCCACGGGCTTGAGCAGCGCCGCCTTGACGGGGTCAGCCTCGAGGCCGCCGCCTTCACCAACCTGAGCCGCGATCATCTCGACTACCACGCGACGTTCGGCGACTATTTCGCCGCCAAAGCGGGCCTGTTCGAGCGGGTTCTGCCCGTCGGGGCCACGGCGGTTGTCAATATGGATGATAGCTTCGGCCCCACCGTCCGGCTGGTGGCCGAGGGGCGGGGCCAGCATGTCATCACCCTTGGCGAAGGGGCGGGCTGTGATATGCACATCCTCAACCGCCGCTTTGACAGCGACGGCCAGGATCTGCGCTTTAGCTGGCGCGGCACGGTGCACACCACCCGCCTAAGCCTGATCGGCGGCTTTCAGGCCGGCAATGTGCTCATGGCCGCCGCTTTGGCCATTGCCCTTGGCGAGGAGCCGGAAGCGGTGTTCCAAGCCCTCCCCGATGTGCGCACCGTGCGCGGCCGGATGGACCTGGCCGCCACCCGCGCGAACGGCGCGAAAGTGTTCGTCGATTTTGCCCATACCCCCGAGGCGCTGGAAACCGCCCTCCTTGCCCTGCGCCCCCATGTGCTCGGCCGCCTGATCGTCGTTTTCGGCGCGGGGGGCGACCGCGACAAGGGCAAGCGCCCGCTGATGGGAGCGGCAGCGGCACGCAATGCCGATGTGGTGTTCGTGACCGACGACAACCCCCGCAGCGAGGACGCGGCCACCATCCGCGCCGAGGTGCTGGCCGGTTGCCCCGAGGCTTACGAGGTCGGCGACCGTGCCGAAGCCATCCTGCGCGCCGTCGATGCCCTGCACCCCGGCGACACCCTCTTGATTGCCGGAAAAGGACATGAGAGCGGCCAGATCATCGGCACCGATGTTTTCCCCTTTGACGACGCCGAGCAGGCCAGCGTTGCCGTTGCCGCACTGGAGGGCCGGTTATGAGCCTGTGGACCCGAGACGAGGCCGTGGCCGCAACGGGTGGCACCTGCGCCGTGGATTGGGTAGCCAACGGCGTGTCGATTGACACCCGCACCCTTGAAAAAGGCGACCTCTTCGTGGCCCTGTCCGCCACCCGCGACGGGCACGATTTCGTCGCTCAGGCGCTGGAAAAGGGGGCGGCGGCGGCGCTGGTCTCACGTATTCCCGAGGGGCTGGAAGACGCCCCGCTGCTGCTGGTGCCCGATGTGCTCAAGGGGCTGGCGGCGCTCGGCGAGGCCGCCCGCGCCCGCACCAGGGCCCGCGTGATTGCCATCACCGGCTCGGTGGGCAAAACCGGCAGCAAGGAAATGCTGCGCGTGGCCTTGCAGGGGCAGGGGCGCATCCATGTTGCTGAAAAAAGCTATAATAATCATGAAGGTGTGCCGCTGACATTGGCGCGGATGCCCGCCGATACCGACATTGCGGTGATCGAGATCGGCATGAACCACCCCGGCGAAATCGCCCCGCTGGCGCGCATGGCCCGCCCCCATGTGGCGCTGATCACCACCGTTGCGCCGGTGCACCTCGCCGCCTTCAACAGCGTTGAGGAAATCGCCGCCGAGAAGGCCGAAATCTTCAAAGGGCTGGAAGCGGGCGGCACGGCGGTGCTCAATGCCGACCTTGAGACCTATGACATTCTGGCAGAAGCCGCCCCCGCCCACATCCTGCGCTTTGGCAGCAGAG
>JALWPC010000234.1 GCA_026995265.1 Paracoccaceae bacterium | reverse complement strand
GGCGGCGCTTTCGGCGGCGATGTCGAGATCCTGCCCCAGCACCATGCCCTGGGCGCCCGCCGCCTGGGCGAGGCTTTGGATCAGGGCGAGTTTGGCGGCTTCGGGAACCTGCATATTGGCCAATATTTCAAAGGCCTGGGTTTGCAGCGCATCGCCCGCCAGCACCGCCGTGGCCTCGTCCCACTTAATGTGGATGGTGGGCTTGCCGCGCCGCAGGTCGTCGTCATCCATGGCGGGCAGGTCATCATGTATCAGTGAATAGGCGTGGATGCACTCCACCGCCGCCGCCGCATCCAGCGCACCCGCGGCCCCGAAAAGCCCGGCGCTTTCCACCACCAGAAACGCCCGCAGCCGCTTGCCCCCCGCGAGCGCGCCATAGCGCATGGAATCGGCAATGCGGCCCCCGCGCGGCAGGAGGTCATCCAGCCGTGCCTCCACCGCCTGTGCGGTCGTTCTCAATGCCTGTTCAAAACTAGTCATAGGTAACAGGCGTGGCCCCCGTGGCGGCCCCGTCGGCCCCTTTGGTGATCTGCGCCACTTTTTCCTCGGCCTCGGCCAGCTTTTGCTCGCAATGCTGTTTCAGCGCGTCGCCGCGCGCGTAAAGCTCGATCGATTCCTCCAGCGGCACATTGCCCGATTCGAGCTGCCCGACCAGCGCTTCCAGCTCGGTCATCGCCTCTTCAAAGCTCATTTTGGCCACGTCTTTCATGCCGAAAACTCCTGCAAAACCTCCAGATGGGCGCGCACCAGCCCGCCGAGTGTGGAAAGGTTATACCCCCCTTCCAGCGCCGATACCAGCCGCCCGGTGCAATGTTTTCGGGCCACCTCGCACAGCCGCCGGGTGGCATAGGTGAAATCCTCGTCCTGCCAGTTCAGGTTGGCCAGCGGGTCGGCCTCATGCGCATCAAACCCCGCCGAAATAATCAGCAGCCCGGGGCGGAAATCATCCAGCGCGGGCAGGATGACGGTTTCGAGCTTTTCGCGGTAAAGCGCGCCTGTGCTTTCCGGCGGTAGCGGGATGTTGGTGATCTGCCCATGCGCCCCCTGCTCGGCCTCTGTCCCCGTGCCCGGGTAAAGCGGGAAGCCGTGGCTGGAAAAAAACCGGATGCGGTTTTCATTCCAAAGGATGTCCTGCGTGCCGTTGCCGTGATGCACGTCAAAATCCACAATCGCCACGCGGGAAAGGCCACGGGCTTCGAGCGCATGAAGCGCCGCAATGGCAACATTGCCGAACAGGCAGAAGCCCATGGCTTTTTCGCGCTCGGCATGGTGGCCCGGCGGGCGCATGGCCACAAAGGCGTTGCCGGCCGCACCATCCAGCACCATATCCACCGCTTTCACCATGCCGCCCACCGCGTGGCGGGCGGCTCTCAGGCTACCTTTGGAAAGGTGGGTGTCCGGGTCCAGCGCCACAGTGCCGCTTTCCGGCAGGTGCGCTTCCAGCC
>JALWPC010000233.1 GCA_026995265.1 Paracoccaceae bacterium | reverse complement strand
CCAACTGGACAAAGCGGACCTTTGCGCCCGACGGCACGTTTCTGCACAAAAAGATTTATTGGAAATCGGTGTTCAAATGGCTGCATGTGCGCGGCTGGATCGGCACCACCTTTGGCACATGGCTGGCGGATATTACCGCTACAGCTATGGTATTCTTTTCCCTGTCCGGCCTTTGGCTGTTCTTCGCGCCGCGCCTGAAAAAGATCAAGCGGTCGCTGGCCAAGCTGAAGCCGGGCAAAAAACCCGGCCCGCAGGCGCCGCAAAAAACCTAAACCGCCAGCAGCGCCATTTCATGGGCCAGCAACCCGGGATAGGCAACTGAATAACCGCCATTTCCGAATTCCAGTTCGGGGAAGAGCGCAAAAAGCTCCTGACGTTGCGCGGCCCCGACGCTGCCCAGCGCGTTGGCCTGCGGAAAGAAGCTTTCAGACAGCGTGCCGTGGGCTTGCAGCACCTCGTGCCGGTCAAACAGGATATGGAAATATTCGACCGTTTGCAGGGTTGTGACCCGGGTTATGGTCTCGCCGTTTACAAGATCTTTCGCCGCAACCAGCGCCTTGGGCATTCCGAATAATACCTCTACCTCGGGCCCCTGCACCAGCATCCGGTGCGCCGGAGACACAAGGATGTCGCGGTCAGCCCCCAATGTTCCGGCGCTGATCATAACCGGTGCGAAATCGCCGGTAGCGGGCACAACGCGCTGGCAGATCCACCTGACGGGCTGCATGCCGTGGCCCTCGGTCCAGACCCTGTCACCGACAACAAGCTCTTCCACCGGCATTTCCCCCCGTGCTGTGCGAATGGCCGTGCCACGGGTGAAGCAAGGCGGGCCGGATGCGCCGGAGCCCCCGCCGGAAGGCCCGCTTGCGCCGGAAGATTTGTGTTCCTCGTCCTTGTCGTCCTTGTCCTCGTCTTTATCGTCGTCCTTATCGTCCTCCTCGTCCTCGTCTTTATCGTCCTCGTCTTTATCGTCCTTGTTGTCGTCCTCGTCTTTATCGTGATCTTCGTCCTTGTCGTCCTTGTCGTCCTTGTCCTTGTCTTTATCATCTTCTTTGTTAGCATTAGCGTGCTCGGGAGTGTCATTGGCTACTGAAATTTCAGTATCGCCGTTGTCTTCACCCTCACTATAGAGCGCATCCGCATTGTAGCTCGGCGAATCATCGTATCCGTCATAATCAAACCGCACGGTCTCGCCCGGGATGGGCTCAAAGGTGAAACCGTAAACAATCGTATTTACCGGATCACCGACCCCGATCGCCATGATCTGGTCATCGGGGTTTTCGCCCCCCGGCAGGGCCGCGAGGGGTTGTATGGCATCCCCGTCCAGCCCTTCGCCATCCAATTCACCATAGGCGTGCTGGCCGGTCTCACCCGCCGCCGTGCTGCCGGAGAATGTGTTCCCGCCCTCGCCCTTGTCATCATCGACAATTTTAATCGTCTCGGGCTCGGCCCCCTCGGCAACCGTAACGGTGAAGTTTCCGTTTTCATCACGACCAAAAGTCAGGTCGTCGCGTGCATAAACTGTGATCTCATAAGTGCTCATACCCAGGCTCCTTCACGGCCGAAACTGGAAATTCTCAAGCTCAGGCATAGCCCCAAACTCAAATCTCACCAAGATTTTAGTGTTTAAAATTAGAGGCTTAACGGGTTGTTGACCTAGGTGAAGCAAGGCTGAACCGGTTAACAAAATGCCAAGGCTTGCGCCAAGCACCGATAGCTGTTAGCAAATCCGGCATGAGAACCTCGATCTGCATCCCCTGCATTTGTATTACCTGCTAACATCTTAGCGGCGGGTTTTTCGTTTCCAATTTGAGTTTGAAATGCTAGGCCTGTCGCGGCAAACCCGCGTCTGGATACCCCTATGATTAAGCTCCACAACACCAAAACCCGCCGTAAAGAAGAGTTTACGCCGATTGATCCTGCGAATGTGCGCATGTATGTGTGCGGCCCGACGGTCTATGACCGCGCGCATCTGGGCAACGCCCGCCCCGTGGTGGTGTTTGACGTGCTCTACCGGCTGCTGAAGCACGTCTATAATGGCAAGGTCACCTATGTGCGCAATTTCACCGATGTGGATGACAAGATCAACGCCAAGGCGGCGGAAACTGGCCGCGATATTCGCCAGATTACCGATGAAACCATCAAGTGGTATCACGAAGATATGGACGCGCTAGGCGCACTCAGGCCGGATTTCGAGCCCCGGGCCACCGAATATATCGGGCCGATGGTGGCGATGATTCAGGGGCTGATCGACAAGGGCCACGCTTACGAAGCCGAAGGCCATGTGCTGTTTGACGTGAATTCTTATGATGCCTACGGCGCGCTCTCGGGCCGCAGGCTGGAAGACATGCGCGCGGGCGAGCGGGTGGAAGTGGCGGATTACAAACGCGACCCGATGGATTTTGTGTTGTGGAAGCCCTCGACGGGGGATCAACCGGGCTGGGAAAGCCCATGGGGCTTCGGGCGCCCGGGCTGGCATATAGAATGCTCGGCCATGAGCCTGGACCTGCTGGGCGAGAGCTTCGACATCCACGGCGGCGGGCTGGATCTGCAGTTCCCCCACCACGAAAACGAGATTGCGCAGAGCTGCTGCGCCAACCCAACGGGGGATTTTGCGCATTACTGGCTGCATAACGAAATGCTGCAGGTGGAGGGCAAGAAGATGTCCAAAAGCCTGGGCAATTTCTTTACGGTGCGGGATTTGCTTGAGCAAGGCGTGCCGGGGGAGGTGATAAGGTTTGTGCTGCTGTCTACGCATTATCGCTCGCCGATGGATTGGACTGAGAAGAAGGTGAAGGAAGCGACCGAGGCCCTGCGCAAGTGGCGTGGATTGACCGAGGGGATTGACCCCTCTACCAATCCATCTCCGGCGCTTGTGGCGGCGTTAAGCGATGATCTGAACACGGCAGCAGCGATTGCGGAGCTGCATAAGCTGGCAAAATCGGGTGATGCTGCCAAACTCTTAGCTTCGGCTAAAATATTAGGGCTTCTAGAAGAGCGTTTGGGTGAATGGCATCGACCTAAAGTAAAACATGACCAAGCATATACGTTAATTGGAGCACTTCTAAGAAGACGGCACCTCGCAAAAGTTGACAAGAATTATTCACTTGCCGATCAAATTAGAAATGAACTTAAAAAACTGCACATATCTATCGAAGATCTTCCAAATGGAAAAACAACATTTGAGGTCGACGACGGTAAAGAGATTGAATTTTTTAATTCTATGTCTATTGACGAAAGGCGGAAAATTTGGGCGGATCGATTGGGCGACGATGGAAAGACCATTGCAATTGATGATTTGTATAATGGTTACATTGGATATGTTGTCGAGCAAGTAGAAAAGGCCCTCAAATGACCACATCACCAAGGCTGAGCCGCAGCCATGGTGGGTGCAAGCACCCACCACAAGAGAGCCACCCCATGACCCACATCACCCTCTATGACACCACCCTGCGGGATGGCCAGCAAACCCAAGGGGTGGACTTTTCCGCCGAAGACAAGACCCGCATTGCGCTGGCCCTCGACGCCCTCGGCATCGACTATATCGAGGGCGGCTGGCCCGGGGCCAACCCCACCGACTCCGAATTTTTCGACAATGCCCCCGCCCTCAAAACCGCTACTTTCACCGCCTTCGGCATGACCAAGCGCGCGGGGCGCTCGGCCGCCAATGACGAGGTGCTGGCAGGGGTCGCCAACGCGGGCACCCCCGCCATTTGCCTTGTCGGCAAGACCCATGATTTCCACGTCACCACCGCGCTTGGCATTGACCTGCCCGCCAATCTCGACAACATCACCCAGAGCATCGCCCACCTGCGCAGCCTCAACCGCGAGGTGCTGTTTGACGCCGAACACTTCTTTGACGGCTTCAAATCCAACCCCGATTATGCGCTAAAATGCGGCCTCGCCGCCTACCACGCCGGGGCCCGCTGGGTGGTGCTGTGTGACACCAATGGCGGCGCGCTGCCCGAGGACATCAGGGCCGGCGTCCGCGCCCTGATCAAGGCGGGCGTGCCGGGCGACCATATCGGCATTCACACCCATAACGACACCGAGCACGCCGTGGCCAATTCCCTGGCCGCCATCGACGCAGGCGCCCGGCAGGTTCAGGGCACCCTCAACGGCCTTGGCGAGCGCTGCGGCAATGCCAACCTTGTCACCCTCATCCCCACCCTGCTGCTCAAGGAGCCTTACGCCAGCCGCTACAGCATCAACGTGCCCAAGGACCGCCTCGCGGGGCTCACCAAGCTTTCGCGGATGCTCGACGACATCCTGAACCGCGTCCCCAACCCGAGCGCGGCCTATGTGGGGGCCTCGGCCTTCACCCATAAGGCAGGGCTGCACGCCAGCGCCATTCTGAAAGACCCGACCACCTATGAGCATATCCCGCCGGAAACCGTCGGCAATGCCCGCCATGTGCCGATGTCCAACCAGGCGGGGCAAAGCAACCTGCGGGCGCGGCTCAGGGATGCGGGGATTGAGGTCGCGAAAGGTGACCCTGCCCTGCTGGAAATCCTCAACCGCGTGAAAGCGCGCGAGGACAAGGGCTATGCCTATGATTCCGCACAGGCGAGCTTCGAGCTGCTGGCCCGCGAGGTGCTCGGCACCCTGCCCCGCTTTTTCGAGGTCAAGCGCTACCGTGTGACGGTGGAGCGGCGCAAAAACAAGGCCAACAAGGTGGTGACGCTCTCGGAAGCCGTGGTCGCCGTAAAGGTCGGCGGGGAGAAGAAGCTCTCGGTGTCTGACAGCCTCGATACCCACGGCAAGGACAGCGGCCCCGTGAACGCACTGGCCAAGGCGCTGGCGAAAGACCTCGGCCCCTATCAGGCCTTCATCGATGATATGCGGCTGGTGGATTTCAAGGTGCGCATCACCAATGGCGGCACCGAGGCCGTCACGCGGGTGCTGATTGACAGCGAGGACAGCGCGGGGCAGCGGTGGTCTACTGTTGGCGTGTCGGCCAATATCGTGGACGCCTCGTTTCAGGCGCTGCTCGACGCCATCCGCTGGAAGCTGATCCGCGACGGGGCGGCGGATGTCTGAAGACTTCGCCGCCTTCATGGCGCTTTACAGCGGCCTCCCCCGCGAAGGCCCCGGCACCGTGGACAGCCTGCTGAATGTGCTCGACATCGCCGACCCGCCGCCCCTTGGCCGCGTGCTGGACGCCGCCTGCGGCTCGGGGGCCGATACGGAAACCCTAACGCGCGCCCTGCCCAACGCCGAGATCATCGGGGTGGACAGCCAGCCGGCCTTCATCGAGGCCGCCAAAGCGCGGGGGGTGCGGGCGGAATTTCAGGTGGGCGATATGCTCTGGCCAGCGGGGGATTTTGACCTGATCTGGTGCGCGGGGGCGGTCTATTTCTTCGGTGTGGAAACCGTGCTGGAGGCTTGGCGCGGCCACTTGCGGGCGGGTGGCAAGGTGGCGTTTTCCGAGGTGGTGTGGCGCGGGCCACCCACGCCTAAAGCTAAGGCCTTCTGGTGTGAGGCCTACCCGCACATGACCACCCAAAGCGCCCTCACCGCGCGCATAGAGGCCTGCGGCTTCAAGGTGCTTTCCGCCGAGCCGCTGGGCCGTGCGGGCTGGGAGGGCTATTATGCGGCGTTGCGGGAAAACATCGCCCGCCTGCAAGGGCAAAGCCCCGTAATGGATGCGGTGATTGCCGAAACCCAAGCGGAAATCGCGCTTTTTGACAGTGATTTCGGCTGCTATGACACTGTTGTTTACCTCGCGGAGCCGCTATGACCATCCTCTGGGTCTTCCTCAGCATCATCGCGTTCCAATTCGCCCTCGCCCTTGGCCTGATCATTTCGCAACGCCCCGTGAAAGACCTGCGCGGCGACGGGCTGGACTTTGCCCGCCTCCCCGGCGGCCTGCCTGAAATGCCCCGCCAAGCCTACACGGCGCGCGACGGCACCAGGCTGCCCCTGCGGCATTTCCCGTGTGAAAACGCCCCGTTGATGATCGTCGTGCATGGCTCCGGCTGGCACGGCGCGCAATTCGCGGCGCTCGGGGCGAAGCTGGCGGATGCGGGCCTAGCCGAGGTGCTGGTGCCGGACCTGCGCGGCCATGGCGAGGCCCCCGAACGGCGCGGCGATATTGATTATATCGAGC
>JALWPC010000232.1 GCA_026995265.1 Paracoccaceae bacterium | reverse complement strand
TGAAACGGAGGATGATGCCGGCGGGGAGGAGGCGCTCGATGATGCGGTTGAAACCGAAGATACCCCGCCGCCCACACCCAAAAAACCAGCCTTCCAGCCTGATTTCGGCAGTATGAGCGCCCCCAAGTTGCAGTTCGAGCCTGGCGCCCGCCGCAAGTTCCGGCTGGCGGTCCTGGGGGATTTCTCGGGCCGGGGCAATCGGGGGGCGTTGGAAACCGGCGCGGCGCTGGGCAAGCGCAAGGCCTTCAAGCTTGACTTTGACACCATGGAAGAGGTGATCGCCCGTTTCCGCACCACCCTTACCCTGCCCCTTGGCAATGACGGTTCGGCGGTAGAGGTGGCGCTCAATGAGCTCGACGACCTGCACCCCGATGAACTGTTCGAGAATGTCGAGCTGTTCAACGAGCTGAATATGTTGCGGCGAGACCTGAAATCGGGCCGGAATTTCGAGCAGAATGTGGCACGGATGCAGGCCTGGGGCGGGGAATTTGGCGATTTCAGGGCCCTGAGCAAAAAGCGCAGCAAAGGCGCGAGCGCCCCGGCGGACCTGCGCCTGAGCGATTTCCGGAGCCTGATTGGCGATACCCGCGAAAAGCCCGAGGCCAGCGCCGCGTCAGAGCTGATTTCCCGCATCGTCGGCCCGCATATCGTAGCCGCCGAAGATAACGGCGCGGAAGCGATGATTGCCGCGGTGGACAAGGCGCTTTCCACCGCGATGAGCAGCGTTTTGCACCATCCGGATTTTCAGGCGGTGGAGGTGGCGTGGCGCTCGCTGGAGCTGCTCGGCCGCCGGGTGGAGGCCAGCGCCGGGCTGGAAGTGGTGGTCTATGATGTGAGTGTCGAGGAATTCACCGCGGACCTCGCGGCGCAAGATGATGTGAGCCAGAGCGGGCTTTATGACATGCTGGTGGAAACACCGATGCAGGATGAAAGCGCCGGGCCGATTTCGGCGGTTATCGGGCTTTATACCTGGGAGGAAACCCCGCCCCACGCGGAGCTTCTGGCCCGCATGGCGCGCATATCGGCGCAGATGGACGCGCCGTTTATCTCGGCGATCAGCACCGGATTTATGGGCACAAAACCCGAGGACCGCCACCCGCTGGTGAAGAAAACCTGGGACGCGCTGGGCGCCATGCCTGAGGCGAAATATCTGGGCCTTGCCACCCCGCGCTTTATGCTGCGCATGCCCTATGGCAAGAAAACCGACCCGATAGACCGGTTTGACTATGAGGAATTCAACGTGCAGGAAGGGATGCGCAGCATGTTGCTGGCCAATCCGGCCCTGTTGGTGGCGGTGCTGCTGGCGGAAACCAAGGCGCAACAGGGAGGGGATATGCGCCTTGGCTCCATCATGTCGCTCAACGATATGCCCTTCCATTATATGACCGACCAATACGGCGACCAGGTGGCGCTCCCCTGCACCGAGCGGCTGCTCTCGGTGAGCGGGGCTGCCGAGGTGGTGGCGCGGGGCTTCATGCCGGTGCTTTCCGTGCAGGGGCAGAATATCGTCAGGCTGGGCTCGTTCCAGGCCGTTGGCGGGGGCGAGGTGCTGGGCATCTGGGCCGGCGAGGCGGCCAGAGAGATGAAGAGCGGCAAGGTGCGGATGGAAACCAGCGTCGGGATCGCCAGCGGCGCCAAACAGGTGGGCGCCCCCGCCAAGGCGAGTGGCAAAAACGAGGGCGCTGCGGCTGTGAGCGAAGATGATTACGTTTACGGGTTTGATAGTGACAATGAAGATGATGACGACATGGATCTTGACCTCGACCTTGGTGATGACGATGATCCGGATTTAGAGGTCGGCGATGATGGCCTGGACGACTTGCTCGCGGGCTTTGAAGATAACGATGACGACGACGACGATGATGACGACGACGAAATGGACGCCGACCTTGCCGCGCTTTTGGGGGATTTGTAATGACAGATATTGAGGAGACAGAAGAGGACGAATCGATCATTCTTATTGGCACCGAGGAAAGTTACTGGTTGTTAAGTGGCGAAAAATACTTAAGTGCGATGTTATCGGGAGAGGAATTTTATCCGACTCCTGTTATCTATTACAAATACGACTCCATGTATGAGTTGACCGCAGAC
Organism: Paracoccaceae bacterium; assembly: GCA_026995265.1. GTDB lineage: Bacteria > Pseudomonadota > Alphaproteobacteria > Rhodobacterales > Rhodobacteraceae > UBA3077. The sequence goes on along the minus strand of JALWPC010000232.1, from coordinate 4,023 downwards.
CTTGACGAGGGCGTATTGTTGACCTCGCTTTGGGACATTCACCCCGGCATTATTGGCCGGTTGCGGCACCAGGAACATATTAAAGAAGAGCGCAAATGATATTGAGCCGCGCTCACACTGTTTGAAAGGGATGAATTATGCCCAATGATATTGTGCAGGAGAACCGGCAGCTTCGGTTGAAGGGCCCGCTCGGGCCAAAAAAAATGATTTTGACGCGGGCTGATATTTCCGAAAAAATGTCAGCGTTGACCGAAACCAATATTCAGTTCACCTCACCTGACCATAACCTGAAAATGGAAGATGTGGTTGGCCAACGGTTGTCGCTGGAGTTGGACGATAGCAGCGGCAACACCCGCTATTGGCACGGCCATTGCGTGAGTTGCGCCTTTGAAGGCCGTTTGGGTGGGCAGGGGCTTTACCGCGCCGAAGTGCGGCCTTGGCTCTGGTTTTTAACCCTGCACGCCGATTGCCGGATTTTTCAGGAAAAATCGGCATTGGATGTGATCAAGGAGATATTCTCCGATCGTGGATTTTCGGATATGCAGGACAAAACCTCGGCCACATACGAGCCGCGCGACTATCTGGTTCAATATCGCGAAACCGATTATGATTTTGTGACCCGTTTGATGGAAGAAGAAGGGATTTATTATTACTTCACCCATGATTCCAGCAAGGAAACACTTGTGTTGGCTGACGGTTCCGGCTCGCACAGGCCTTTGGAAAACGCAGCCGAGATTCTGTTTGAATTCAAGGAGGGCGGTGGCACTGGGGGCGGGTCGGACTCCTTCAAGCGTGAAGAAGATCATATTTATGAATGGAAAAGCAGCGAACGGGTGAATACCGGCAAGGTGAGCCTGACAGACTATGATTTCACCAAGCCGACAACCGATCTGAAGGCGCTCACCGCGATTCCCAAGGGCAAACATAGCCACAAAGATATCGAAGTTTATGATTACCCCGGCATTCACGACACCGCCGATTTTGGGAAAAAGCGCACGCGGGTGCGGGCCGAGGCTTTGGCCTCGGAATACAAGCGCACCACGGGGGTGGGCAATGTGCGTACGATGGCGGTGGGCGGCACGTTTAAACTCAAAGAACATCCGCGCGCCGAGTTTAACAAAGAATATCTGGTGCTGTCGGCCATCCATAAGCTGCAGATCGAAACCGATGATGACACAGACGGCCAAACAGACACCCGTTTAAGAGACGAGCCAAGAGAGCTTGATGAAAAGGAGGGCCAGAAAAAGGAGAGCTACGAAAGCGCGTTTACCGTGCAGCTTAAATCCGAGCCGTTCCGTGCGCCGCTGACCACCCCCAAACCGATCATTCCCGGGGTGCAGACCGCCATTGTCACCGGCCCCGCGGGAGATGAAATCTACACCGATAAGTATGGCCGCATCAAGGTGCAGTTCCACTGGGACCGCGAGGGGCGAAAAGACGAAAAAACCACCTGTTTTATTCGCGTGGCGCAAACCATGTCTGGCCAGGGCTGGGGAAGTTTTCATATTCCGCGCATCGGGCAGGAAGTGGTGGTGCAGTTTGAAGAAGGCAATCCCGACCGGCCGATTGTAACCGGGATGCTCTATAACGAGGCCAAAAAGCACCCGTTCGATTTTCCGGCGAATATGACCCAGCACGGGATGAAATCCAATTCCACCAAGGGGGGAGGCGGCTTTCACGAGCTGGTGTTTGAAGACAAAAAGAACGAAGAGTTCATCCGGCTGCAATCGGAAAAGGATTATAAGGAAACCATAAAAAACAATGCCGAGATCAGCATTGGTTTCGAGAAAAAAGACCCGGGCGACCTGACCCAGAAGATTTATCACAACAAAACCGAAGAGCTGGAAACCGGCGACTACAGTTTTACGATCAAAGACGGGTTGCAGGTGGTGGATATCGCCAAAACCAACAGCGTAACGGTTGGCGAGAGCGAGACCGTAACGGTCGGCGACGAGAAAACCGACGATGTAGGGAGCAATTATACCATCAATGTGGGTGACACGTTGGAGATTTCGGCGGGCACCAAGATCAAGCTCACGGTGGGTGGTTCCAGCATCGAGATGACCAGTTCGGAAATCAAGATCACCTCCACAACGATCACGGTTGAGGGCAGCGGTAAGGTCGAAGCCACGGCGGGGGGCTCGATGAAGCTGGCCGCCAGCGGCAACATGGATGTGAAAGGCGCTATGGCCACCTTTGAGGGTTCGGGCATGGCGACGGTGAAATCAAGCGGCATCCTGACGGTTCAGGGCTCATTGGTAAAGATCAACTAGGGAGGGGGGCGATATGAATACGACATCGGCCTTCCAGGGCCTGGTTAAAATCGAAAAACGCAGCGCGGGCGAGGTGGTGCGGCTTGGCAAGGTCAAGTTCCCCTTCCGGCCCGAGACCAAGCGGGATGACCCGGTGGCCCTGCTGATCGAGGAGCTGGTGGCGCAAAACCTGCTGATGGACGCGCTGAAGATTCTGGCCCTGGCCCTGCCCCCGCGCGAGGGCGTGTGGTGGGGCTGCCTTGCGGCCCGCGACATGCTGGAACCCGAGGAGAAAACCAAGGCCCTGAGCGCCGCCGAGGCCTGGGTGTTCAAGCCCGCGCAAGACACCAAAAAGGCACTGGAACCCTTTGCCCAGGAGCCGGGCGGACCCGATGCGATGATGTGCGAGGCCGCCTTCAATGTGCCGCTGCCCGATGATGAAGAGCCGCCAACAGGGCCGCCGCACCTGACGGGGATGCTGGTTTTCTCGGCGCAGTTGCAAAGTTTTTATGCGCCTGACCTGCCGGAGGAGATCAACCGCCAGGGGCAGCTTTTGCTCGGGCGCGGGCTGGATATTGCCCGGGGCGGCAATGGTCAGGTAGGCGACGCCAGCAGCAAAAAGATGGGCGAAGGTGTTGGATAATATGCGCTTTTGGTCTTATACTTTCAACGCGCAACAAACAGGAGGATGCCATGGGGCAGCCCGCCGCCAGAATCGGTGATATGCATGTGTGTCCGATGGTCACCCCGGCCCCGGTGCCGGTGCCCCATGTGGGCGGCCCGCTCTTGCCGCCGGGCAAGCCCACGGTGCTGATCGGCGGCCTGCCCGCCGCCACTATTGGCAATATGGCGGTTTGTGTTGGCCCGCCGGATGTTGTGGCCAAGGGCTCGGCTACGGTGCTTATCAACAATATGCCCGCTGCGCGTATGGGTGACAATTGCGCCCATGGGGGCACCATTGTTATGGGCTTTCCACAAGTGCTGATCGGAGGGTGAGCGCCTAGATGGGTTTAACGCTTCATATGCAGGGCTCGGGAGCAATGCCCAACGGTATGACATCGGTTCCGCTGGTGAACGGGGCGATTTCACTGGGGCGGGCAGAGGGCAATGACGTGGTTTTGCCCGACCCGGACCGGGTGATTTCGTCACGCCATTGCGTTATAGAGGAACGGGGCAATGAATACGTGGTGATGGATATTTCCACCAATGGCACGTTTCTCAATTACATGCCCCAGCCACTTGGCCCCACACCCTCGCCGCTCAACCATGGCGACACGATCACCATCGGCAGCTACGAATTCCGGGTGGAAATCACCGCAGGTCTGGGGGCTCCGGCCGCGGACCCTTACGCCAACCTCGCGGCCCCCGCGATGGACGACCTTCTGGCCCCCCTGCCGCCGGAGGGAGAAGCGCCCGCGGGCTTTGTCGGCGGGCTGGACGACCCCGGCGCGGCCACGGGTGATGCGATTGCGGCTTTGCTGGGCGATGGCCCCGCCGTTGGCCCCGATGCCAGCGGCCTTGCCGCCCCGCCCCCGGAGCCTGCGCCGCTTATTCCCGAGGATGAAGACATTTTCGGCCCCGGGGGAGACCCGTTCGACGGGCAGGAAACCAGTGCGCCGGACCACGGCGCCTCGGCGCAGGACTATTTTGCACCCCCCCCTGCGCAGGCGGGGGCGGGGGCGCTGATCCCCGATGATTGGGATGAGGTGGGCACGCCCGCACCAACCCCGACTCCGGCCCCCTCTGCCGCCCCTGCTCCAACCACTGGTCT
>JALWPC010000231.1 GCA_026995265.1 Paracoccaceae bacterium | reverse complement strand
CCGGCATTGCAGTTCAGGGGCAGGAGAAAGGGCAGGCGTGGCTGCAAGCGGCCACATGCCACGCGCATGCCCAAGGGGTTCAAGGCGAAGCTGCCGGGCGATCTGGTGCAGATTGACACGGTGACGGTGACGCCGTTTCCCGGTCTGACGGTGAAGCAGTTCACGGCGGTGGACGTGGTCAGCCGCTGGAAGGTGCAGGGCATCTTCTCGCGGGCCACGAGCCGCTGCGCCAGGCTGGCGCTGGCCGAGATTCTAGCCGAGATGCCGTTCCCGGTGCGGCATGTCCAGGTGGATGGCGGCTCGGAGTTCAAGGGTGAGTTCGAGCGCGCCTGCATGGAGAAAGGCATTCCGCTGTTCGTGCTGCCGCCACGATCTCCCAAGTTGAATGGCCATGTCGAGCGCGCCAACGGCACGGATCGCTACGAGTTCTTCGGCTTTTTCGATGTCGGCTCCACCATCGCCGAAGTTCGCAGGGCAGCCAAGAAGTGGCAACACATCTACAACCACATCCGACCGCACAAGGCCTTGAACCTCCTACCGCCCGCAAAGTATCTTGCCAGCCTCAATCCCAGAATGGCGGCCTGAATCCACGCCTTTGTCTCATATGTAGTGGACTAGGACAGAACGCTTGCCCCTTTTTTGAAAGTGTCCTAGAGTCGCACGTGTCGTGGGTCAGCGGACGATAGTCTAATTCCAGGAGGAGAAAAATGAGAATGTTGCGGATGTTTGTTTTCGGGGTGGCGTTCCTTGCGATGGTGGGGATGGGCCATGCACAGGTGATTGGCGGGAAGTCGATAACGGTTGGTCAGTGGTGGGTTGCTCAGTCGGGGCCGGCTTTGATTGACATTACCGGCAACGGCAACACGGATATGGAAGTTCCGGTGCTTACCCAGTCGCGACAGATTGTTGGAGCTCCTGACGCTCAAGGATTTTCCCGCGTCAAGGAGCTTGAGTGGTATCGCGGCGTTGTCATCAATCCGTTGACGGGCAAGGTGGTGCGTACAGAAAAAATGCAGTTACATTGGCTGGTCTACGATACCAACGCAGGCATGGGTATTGGGAATTGGCCGGATTACGGCGATGGTGTCTTCACGGTGGGCGCGAAGCGGTATGCGGCATCGCTGAAAGGTATTGATGTTGGAAATATGGCCCCTCGCGGCGACAAGCATATCGATGTTTCGCTATATGTGAATGTTCTGGATGTGGCGACGGGCGCCGTGGTGCGGAAATTCATGTTGACGTCCAATCCAACGTGGCGCCTGGATATGTATGGCACCGGCTTTTATGACATCACCATGAACGGTGTGACGAAGACCTACTTCGTCGAGCAGTATGAGTCTCGCCCTGTTCCGCCGGCTACGCCCCCGGCGCCGGGCGCGAAGCAGATAAACCGTACTACGACACGCATCATTATCTGGAATGCCATGCACACCAAGGTTGTGAAGCAGATATAC
>JALWPC010000230.1 GCA_026995265.1 Paracoccaceae bacterium | reverse complement strand
CTGAAAGCCTTTTTCCAGCGCGAAGGCTATGAGTCCCCGCCGCCGGATGAAATCATGGACGCCGCTATCGGTTTCTGGAACGAGTTGCGCGTCCTGACAGGTACGACAGGACAGACGCCCCAAATCGGCATGTACAGCCCTACCAACACCACGCCCGGCCCGCGCGAATTGGGTCGCTTCGTCGAACTCGGCACGCAAATGGGCTGGGAGGCTGCCCTGAAATCCATCGAAATCATCTGCGACCAGACGTCCGAAGAGTTCGCCACCCAGTCATCCATTTTGCGCGACCGCTTTGAAGCCCACTTCGGCGGCTTGGTTTAGAGGACGCCATGTCCTGCGAAGGCAACCGGCACAAATTCTTGGGACGCTTGGCAGCCATCTTCCCGGAATTGGACGCTACCGAGCTAGAACGTATTTATCAGAGCGCCAAAGCTGCCGGGGTACAAGAGCCGGGCGAAGAGACCGAAAAGACCCGCCGTCTTTTCGCCGACATGCAATCCATCGGCATCAAGCCTCCCACCCACAGCCCGGACGGGTTGCCCAAGCCCGCTTCGCGGGCCGGGTATGCCGCCCTCTACGACGCCATCATTGCAAACGCTCGTGTCAAAACTTACGACCGCCAAGACTACATCGCCCTGATGACCAGCGAGTCTGCCGACGCGAGAAAGCATCTGAAAGACGCGATGCCCTGGTTGAGCGGCTACCGCTATCGGGAGAACGAGCAAGGCACCAATGCGGCTGGGTACCGCTGGCACTACGAGCTGCTGGTGTCCGGCTCCGGCGACAGCGCTGTCTGGGAGGACGCTCAAAGTGTGGGGAAAATCAGGGAGAGCATCCATCAGATAGTCGTCAATGACAGCGACGCGCAGGGTTTTTATCAAGATTTTCAGCCCGACGCCGACGGTTTCTATCCGGACGGCTACGACCAGCTCGGCTTTGACCGGGACGGCTTCGACAGCACAGGTTTTAGTCTGCACGGGATTCATCGCGACGACCTCCACGATTTGCAGCTCTTACAGAAACTGGCACGGCGGGGAGTTGACATGCTAGTCTGGCGTCCGGGACGCAAGACTGCCAAAAAGTACCGTGTAGACGTGGAAGGCTTTGCCCCAGACGGGTACATGCCGCAAGACGGCGACCCCAAATTCGACCGCGATCGCTTTGGTTTCAACCGCCTTGGCTTCCGCGATGGGCGGTCTTGGACAGGCTACGACGAAAACGGACTGGACGCCAACGGTCAGCCCGCGCCAAAGCGCAAAGGTTTCGACGCCTGGGGATACAGCGCCAAAGACGGTCTAACCGCCCCCGACGACCAGGGGCGGCGCTACAACGTCATCGGCTGGATTTACGACCCCAACACCAACGAATGCTACGACCCGCATGATGTCTCGCGGCGTATGCCGCACACCTTCAAGCGCAAGAAAGTCAACGGGCGTTTGAAAGTGGTACTGGAACAATCATGGTCGCCCAGCCAGAGCGAACTCATCCGGCGGATGCAAAACCCGCGCATCCGTTTGCAAGAAGCGCGTCAGGGCGCGCCGCTCTTCCGTTACGGCACGGTGAGCAATATTGATAGCCGCAGGGCGATGATGCACTACAACGCCCCCTATCTGCGCTATTTACGCAGCCCCCAGCGCGCCCAGCGAAATCCATCCGCCGATTTTATGGGGATCCCGCTGCGCTGTCCCAAATGCGGGCAGTTTATCGGCGCCAGACCGCATGTCTGCCCGGCGATGGGACAGGAAAAGATTGTCGTTCTGTCAGACGGCGCCGTCATCGCATGGCGCAAAGGCGTCGCCCAGCCCTCCAGCAGCGACTTCCGGCACAGCCCCCACGTCCTTCTCGGTATTCGCAACCCCGAGCTAAAGGACACGCCGGAAGACGTATTCGACCGGATACTGGACGACCTACCAAGCAGATATACCCCATCGGTAGAGTCCCTGTCGTCGCCACCCGCATCCGACGAAGGAAAAAAACTGGTAGCGCAATCTGATACCCTGCTGAACGGTACCCAGCCCACGATACCGGAAAACAGGGATGGCTGGGCGCCTATCTTGCGGCTGAGAGACCTAATATCTATTACGCTCGCCACAGACGATTGTGACGAAACCGCAGTCCTGTTGGAGAACCCCCACCGCCCTGATTTCGACCCCGATTTTGAAGGCGGCCCGCTGTGCGGCTTCCACTGGCGCAGCGGATTGACCCGTGACGGCTATGACTGGACCGGACTGCATTACCTGACTCGGCGCAGCCGCGATGGTCTGAATATAGAGGAACTCATACGCCAAGCCCGGCTTCGCAAGCGCATTACAGAATGGGAAAAGAAACTCGAAGAGCACGGCAAAAAACTCAAAGACGCTTTGGAACGCACCTACAGCGCCATTGCCACGTCTATGGCGGGCGCTGCCCGTCGCGTAAGCATCTCGGAAGAAGGCGGTCCGCGTTCAGGCATGTTTTGGACGGATATGCGCGGGCACATTCAAGCCGAAATGTACCCCCTCGGGCGGGAAGCCGACAAATTGCACAACCTCGTGGCTCTCAAAGCGGGCATCTATCACGAACTCGGTCATGAAGAAGACACGCCGGTCGGCATTTTCCGCCGCGTGGTGGACATCGCTCAGGGCAAGGAAGACGTGCCGGGGCTGCCCCGCGAAGCCGCCGGACTTGTTCCGGAGATTTACAACATTCTGGAAGATGGTCGTATGGAGCGCAGTCAGGCGAAAAAGCGCCGCGGCGTGGCGGCGGTACTCGCCGAAGATGCCAAACACAACCCCCGCTGGGACGAAATCGTTGGCGACCAGATACCGGTGTCGCATCAGCTCATGGGCATGATGCTTTACCGCGCCCTGCCTTTCTTTCGCGTCCGACAGGAAGTGCTGGATGCCGCGCCGCCGCGCGTGCGAAAACTCTTCAATGAAGTGCGCCCATTGGTGGACCGCGCCATGCGCAGCCCCGAAGACACCTTCGCCGCCGCTATCGAAATTTCCAGAAAACTGGTGCAGGACGCCGACATGAAGCAATTCGCCCGCCAGATGACACAGCAGCAATCCTGGGGCGGGAAATGGACACAAGGCAGCGGAGAGGACGGCGGGCACGCCATCATTATCAGCGGAATGCCGCACTCATCGAGCGCTCAAGCGGACAACAGCATCCCTATCCCCATGCCGGGCTGGGGGGAGCAGGACGATGAATCCGGCGGTCAGGGACGACGCCAGGGGGCGCAGCAGGACGACCAGCCCGGCGGTCAGGGACGACGCCAGGGAGCGCAGCAGGATGACCAGCCCGGCGGTCAGGGACGACGCCAAGGCGCACGGCAGGACGACCAGTCCGACGGTCAAGGGCGACGACAAGGCGCACAGCAGGATGACCAGCCCGGCGGTCAGGGACGACGCCAGGGAGCGCAGCAGGATGACCAGCCCGACGGTCAGGGAGTATCCCCGGGCGCATCGCAGGACAACCAATCTGACGCGTACAACGCCGATGTGGATACCAACGCTTTGACATCGGAACCAGACGAAGCCTTTTTCAACAATCTGGCTGATGCCGCCGATATGACTGCGCTGGCGACAGAGATTTCCGCCGACGTCAAGCGCGGCGGCGTCAGCGTCCTGCGTTCCCCAGTCGGCAGGCAATTACAAGCCCCCTCATCGCAGTACGATTCTATCCACGTGGACATGGGCGATGACCAGTCCGCCGTTTTCGAAGTCTATACCCCGCTCCAGTCTTTCAATAATGAGCGCGCCCAACAAGTCGTGCAGGCAATCTGGCAGAACGCCCGCGGCGAGGGACAGCGCATTGCCCGCCGTCTGGAAACCCTGCGAGAACAGGTACGCGAGAAGACCCATCTGCAAACCTCAGGCTCCCCCGACCGCCGCCGCTTCAAGCGAGCTGTCACAGGCTCCAGAACGACCTACCGCCGCAACCAATTACAGGACATTACCTCCTTGGCTGTCAGCATCCAGCTTGATATGTCCGGCTCCATGAGGAAATACATCGCAGGCGGACAATTGGCGGGCGCAACCATTGCGCTCGGCGCCGCGCTGGACAAATTGGATGCCAACTGGATGGTTGCCGGTTTCGGCAGTGAGTATCGTCTTTTCAAATCGTTTGGCGACCAGCAGTTCACCGACGAGCAAGCCTCCGGGCTGGCGCTAAAAGACCTCGGCGGCACCGATGCTGCACCGGGGTTCAAACTCGGACTAGAAGGGCTCAAAGAGCAGCCCTCCGCGAACAAATTGCACGTCATGATGACGGACGGAGAACTCTTCGACGCAGCAGAAACCCGCGCCATAGCGGACGAAATGAAAACCAAGGGTATTCTGCCTTTCGGCATCTTTTTTGGCGATTCGCTTGAACAGAGTAACAAAGACCAGATGGATTATGTCTTCGGCGCTGGGAACTGGGTTCACGTCCAGCAGCTCTCTGATATGTCCGAAGTGGTCGCCAAACGGATTGAACGCATTTACCGCCGCATTCTTGCCACAAGATAGGGTAAAATTTTCCCCAAGGAGGAATCGTTGTTATGGAAATCTACGCTTTCGCCAACCTTTTGAACAAGCACTACCCCAAAAACGGCATCCGCTTCCAGCCCGATGGCGTCCGCGTCTTGGTCGTCGAAGGTCAGGACATCGCCCGCGGCGCGCTGCCCGGTTCCATCCCGCAGCGCGACTATTTCTACAATTTGCGCTTCCTAGACGACTTCCCTCAAGTCACGCACTGGGCTTTCGGCGACGCCTGGACACAGCGCGTCAAGATCGCCCCGCCGCGCTACCGCGCCCATGAGTGGGACGGGTTCATGTATTTCGCCAGCGAAGAAGACGCAGGAATGTATGTCGTCGAGCAGTCTTTCGAAACGCCCCCAGCGCCCTACATCACCCTGCCCATGCCCGATAACTTCCGTGTGCCCATCAATTTCGGACTGAAGGTCACGCTGGCGCGGATGCTGCTGGCAGCTCTGGACGACGATCTGCCCTACGACCAGTGGCACATCGTCACCAGCCTAGTGGAACGCCAGGACGTGCCCCGCGTGTTAGCGCAGGACGTGCGCACGACCTGGGGCTTCATCTTCCGTAACACCCCCACCGATTTACGTCAGGCTCTGTGCGACTGGCAGGGTCTGCGTCAGCCAACCCCACAAGGAGAAAAAGCATGAAGAAAACCTTCCTCGTCTTGCTCGTGCTGTTGGCAGTTTTGCTGGCAGCCTGCGGAAAAAGCCAACCCACGGCGACGCCCGCCCCCTCCGTCACGGAGTCAGCGCCTGCTGCCGCCGACCATCCTGACATCACCGGCGTCTGGGCGCTGACATCCAGCGGCGATGATGCGTCAATGCGCAGCGCCCTGACCGCCCTGACCGACCCCAACTATTTCTTCGATTTCATCGTCATCACCGAGGACTATATTCAGGCGGGCGGTTACGCCTACGCCTATCACTGGGATGGCGAAGACCGCATTCTGGTGGATGGTCTGGTCACCCCCTGGGGCTCCGTCATGGGTCCGCTGGATGTCCAACTCTCCGGCAGTCATTTACGGCTGACCGTGCCAAATTATCCGGACGCCTGGCTGGATTACACGCCGCGCCGTGAGACCGCCGCTGCGGAGACCGAAGCCGCCCCAACCGGCGAAACGGACAGCCCCGCTTCCTTCGGACCGCCCACGCCTACCCCTTACGTCGCTTGTCCCGGGCAAGACCCCACTCGGTTATGGGTCGGCGGTTACGCCGCCGTGACGCCCGGGCTGCCCAACCGTCTGCGCTCCGGCGCGGGCAAGTCCTTCGGCAGCATCGGACAGATTGCGTCCGGACAAGCCATGGAGATCTTGGATGGGCCTCAATGCGCCGATGGCTGGGTCTGGTATCAGGTGCGCGTGCTGGAAACCGGGCAGATTGGCTGGACCGCCGAAGGCGACGGTCAGGGCGTCTATTGGCTGGAACCCTGCGCCCCTAACAGCGAATGCGGACAGCCCGGACAGCCTTGAAACCCTTGCCAAAATCTCATTTTTGCCTATAATGAAAGCAAGAAACCGCCAGGGTGCCCCCCTCACCCCGGCGGTTTCTTGTTTTATCCAGCCCCATAAACCCGCACCATAATTGATATTATGGTGCGAGTTTTGCTTTTTCAGGGTATCATTTG
>JALWPC010000229.1 GCA_026995265.1 Paracoccaceae bacterium | reverse complement strand
ATGATGACGGGCATGCAGGCTGCGATCAAATCTTTGCTGGAACGCTTTGACCCGGCCAGGCTGGCGGAAAAAATCGAGGCCAAAAAGGGGCTGTTTGGTGGTGGCAAGGCCAAGCGCTGGGATGTGTTTGAAAAGATGTATGCCGAAATCGCCGCGGAGGCCGAAGACGATTTTCAGGCGCTTTTTGGCAAGGCATTTGCTAAAGCTTATGAGGAACAATTGCGCAAGTTGCGCTAAGATGGGCGGGAAACCGCCATTTGGGAGATGGAAACGTGGCCTGGGATAGTAAAGTTGTATGGAGTGAAGGGCTGTTTTTGCAGCCGCAGCACTTTCAGCAAAACGACCGATATGTGGAATCTCTGGTGGGTGGGCTGGCTGGCAGCCTCACCCCGCACGCCTGGGGCGTAAGCGAACTGACCATTGACGACGAGCTGCTGCGCCTTGGCAAATTCGCGGTGAAATCCGTGAGCGGCCTCACCCCCGATGGCGCATTGTTTCGTGTGCCCGCAGCCGAGGCGCACCCGCCCAGCATGGATGTGCCGGAGACCATCAAGAACACCGTGGTTTACCTCACCATCCCCACCCGCCGCTTCGGAGCCACCGAGGTGGATATGTCCGGGGCCGAGAAATCCGCCGCCCGCTATGCGCCAAGCGAGATTGAAATAACCAATGCGGTGGGCAACCAGAAAACCCCGACCACGCTGGCGGTGGCCAAGCTCCGGCTGGAATTCGCGCTGGAGATGGACGACATGTCCGACCGGCTCGCGATTCCGATTGCGCGGATTATCGAGGTGAAAGCCGACAAAGAGGTGGTGCTGGACAGGGCGTTTATCCCCACCTGTCTGGATATTCGCGCATCCAGCACCCTGTCGGATTTTATCCGCGAGGTGGAGGGGCTGCTCGGCCACCGCTCGGAGGCGCTCTCGGGGCGGCTGGTGGAAAGCGGGCCCGCCAAGGCGGCAGCGGAGATCACCGACTTTCTGCTGCTGATCTGTGTGAACCGTTACCTGCCACAGGCGCGCCACCTCTCGGCCCTGCAAAACGCCCATCCGGCGATGGTCTACCAGTTTCTGATCGGGCTGGCGGGTGAGTTGTCCACCTATATGGACCCGGGCAAAAAGCCGCCGACCTTCCCGCTTTACCAGCACGAAAACCTCACCGCCACCTTTGTGGATGTGATGCGCGCGCTCCGGCAATACCTCTCGGCGGTGCTGGAGCAAAACGCGGTGCAAATCCCGCTGGAGCCGCGCAAATACGGCATTTCGGTGGGCATGATCGCCGACAAGCGCCTGTTGCAGGGGGCGAGCTTTATCATGGCGGCCAAGGCCGATGTGCCGCCGGAAACCATTCGCAAGCACTTCCCGACCCAGGCCAAGCTCGGGCCGGTGGAGGGTATCCGGCAATTGGTGAACTCGGCCCTGCCGGGCATCGGCATGCGGCCCCTGCCCGTGGCCCCGCGGCAAATCCCCTTCCATGCGGGGGTGACGTATTTTGAGCTGGATCGGGGCGGCGAGCTGTGGAAGCAGTTGCAAAGCTCGGGTGGTTTGGCGGTGCATGTGGCAGGGGATCTGCCCGGGCTGCATATGGAACTTTGGGCCATCAGGAATGGCTAAGGGAGCGCAGAGATGAGCAACGATGACGACCCGTTTGCCGAACCGGATGACACGGAAAAAACCATAGTCAACCTGCGCCCGGGGGGCCGTGCCCCTGCACCGCAGCAACCGCCTGCCTATGCGCCGCCCCCGCAGCAGGGCTTTGGCCAGCCGCAGGCCGGGTTCGGCCAGCCGCAAGCAGGCTTTGGCCAGCAGCCCCCCCCCATGCAACCCGCCCAGCCGCAAATGCCCCCGCAGCCACGGCGTGCGGCCGAGGCCAGCTTTGCGCTGACCGGTATGAACACCCTCCACGCCGCCGCCAGCCAGATTTTCGCCCTCATTGGCCGGATCAGAAATCGCGCCCAGCACAATGACCCGGCGGCCCTGCGCAGCTCGGTGGTGCAGGAAATTCAGGCCTTTGAGCAACGCTGCCTGCATGCGGGCGTGCCCGCCCAGCAGGTGAATATCGCCCGTTATCTCTTGTGTGCGACGGTGGATGATGTGGTGCTCAACACCCCGTGGGGCGGGCGCTCTGTCTGGACCACCCAAAGCATGGTGAGCACCTTTCATAAGGAAACCCATGGCGGCGACCGGTTTTATGATCTTCTGGCCCGTATGGAGCAAGACCCCGCCAACAACCTTGACATGCTGGAATTTATCTATGTGTGCCTGAGTCTTGGCTTTGAAGGCCGCCTGCGGGTGGAAAACCAGGGCGCCGACAAGCACATGCGCATCCGCGAGGGGCTGGCGCGGCTTATCCGGGCCCAGCGCGGCGAGCAGGAGCACGCGCTTTCGCCTTTCTGGAAGGGCGTTAAAATGGCGCATAAAGCGCTGAACATCTGGAAGCCTCTCTGGATTATTACCGGCGTTTTGGTGGTGGTGCTCACAGGCGCTTTCGTTGGTCTTTCCTATGCGCTTACGGGCGACACCGAACGGCTGCAGGGCACCCTCGCCACATTGGGGCGCCCCGAGCCCATCGAGCTGACCCGCCGCGCCCCGCCACCCCCGCCGTCGCCCCCCGCGCCGGAAACCGAAGAGCGCATCGACGCGGTCACCGGTTTTTTGCAGCCCGAGATCGACGAGGGCATTGTAACGGTGTTTGAAAAGGGCAACACCCTGGTGATCCGCATCGCCGGGGCCGAGATGTTCGGCCCGGGGAGCGACCGCCTGCAACCGGGCTATCCCGAGCGGCTGGCCCGCGTGGCCGCCGCCCTGAACGATCAGCCCGGGCGCATCATTGTGGCAGGCCATTCGGACAGCATCCCGATTTCCACAGCGCGCTTTCCCAACAATCAGGTGCTGTCACTGCGCCGCGCCGAGGCGGTGATGAACGCCATTGCCGACACGCTGGACGACCCGAGCCGGATGACCGCCGAAGGCCGCGCCGAAAAAGAGCCGATTGCCGATAACGGCACCCGCGCAGGGCGGGCGCTAAACCGCCGCGTTGAAGTGATTTTGGTGAAATAGGGCAGAGATATGGTTCGATACTTACGCAAAATTTTCGCCTCGCTCCTGTTTGCCCTGTTGTTCTTCGGGCTGGCGCTCTCGCTGGCGATCTGGTTCTTTGGCCCGCTGCTGAAGCTGGGAGAATGGCAACCCTTTGGCACCATGTTCGCCCAGATCATGTGGATTGTCGGAATCTGGGTGTTCATCTTTGTGGTGCTTATCACCCGCTGGCTGCTGCGCCGTCGCCGTGAGAAAAAGATGAGCGAGGAGATGGTCGCCGAGGAGGAAGACGACGAGGAGGACGCAGTTAAGGAAGAGTTGAAGGAAATGCGGGCGCGCATGAAAGAGGCGCTGAAAACCCTGCGGAAATCCAAGCTCGGCGGGCGCAGCATTTACCAGTTGCCCTGGTATATCATCATCGGCCCCCCGGGGGCGGGGAAAACCACGGCGATTGTCAATTCCGGCCTCAAGTTCCCGCTGGCCGAAAAGCTCGGCATGAAGGCGCTGGGCGGAGTGGGCGGCACCCGCAATTGCGACTGGTGGTTCACCAACGAAGCGGTGCTGATTGACACCGCGGGCCGCTACACCACGCAGGATAGCGACGAGGATGCCGACAGCCAGGCCTGGGGCGGCTTCCTGAAAATGTTGCGCAAATTCCGCAAACGCCAGCCGATCAACGGCGCGATTGTGGCGATTTCGCTGTCGGACCTTTCCATGCAGGACCCGCAACAGCGCAAGCTCCATGCCGATGCCATTCGCCACCGCCTGAAAGAGCTGCGCGAAAAGCTCGGGGTGCGCTTTCCGGTTTACATCCTGTTCACCAAGGCGGACCTGATTGCAGGGTTTTCGGAGTTTTTCGAAAACCTGACGCGGGAGGACCGCGAGCAGGTCTGGGGCTTCACCTTCAAGCTCAAGAAGGGCAAGAAGGCCCCCGAGCCGATGGCGGCGTTTGACGAACAGTTCGCGGCGCTGCTGAACCGGGTCAACACCCTCACGCTGGAGCGGCTGCAGCAGGAAACCGACCCGCAGCGCCGCGGGCTGATCTCGGGCTTTGCCCAACAGATCGCCTCGTTGCAATCGGTGGCCAAGGAGTTCCTCAATGAGGTGTTTCAGGAGGATAAATTCTCCGAGCGGCAGCTTTTGCGCGGGGTTTACTTTACCTCCGGCACCCAGGAGGGCACCCCGATTGACCGGCTGATGATGGGCATGGCCCGGACCTTCGGCATCGGTCGGCAGGCGATTGGCACCGGTGCGGGGCAGGCGAAAAGCTATTTCCTCAAGCGGCTGATGGACGGGGTGATCTTCAAAGAAGCGGGGCTGGTTTCGGCCGATGACAAGGTGGCGCGGCGCTACAAGTGGTTTGTGCGCCTGTCGGTGACGGCAGCCGTGGCACTGGCGGCCACCATCGGCACCCTCTGGACCTTCAGCTATCTGGGCAACAAAAAGCTGATCGCCACCGCTGCCGAGCGCACCCAGCTTTATGACCAACTGGCCCAAAACGTGCCGACCTCGCCGATTGACGATGTGGACCTTACCCAAATCGTTGCGCCTTTAGATTTGCTGCGCAATATCCCGGGCAACCCCGCGCAGGGCGAAATAAAGCCGCCGCGGGAGCTCACCTATGGCCTGTATCAGGGCGACTATATCGGCAACGAGGCCGCACTCACCTATCGCACCGCGCTCAACCAGATGATGCTGCCGCGCCTGCTCCTGAAGCTGGAACGGCAGTTGCAGGGCAACCTCAACAACCCGGATTTTCTGTTTGAGGCGCTCAAGGTTTACATGATGCTGGGCCTGCAAGGGCCGATGAATGAAAACCTCGTGACCGAATGGATGCGCGCCGACTGGGCGCAAACCTACCCCGGCGAGGGCAACGCCAAGCTGCGGGAAAGCCTGATGAACCACCTCACGGCGATGATCCATCAGCCGATGCGCGAAATCGCCCTGCATGGCCCGATGGTGGAGCAAATTCAAACCCTGCTGGCGGAAACGCCGGTATCGGAGCGGATTTACAATTCCATCATCAACAGCCCGCAGGCCAAGGCCCTGCCCCCATGGCGCATTCTGGAAGAGGGTGGCCCGCTGACCGCGCGGGTGCTGATCCGCCCTTCGGGCGCACCGCTGAGCGAGGGCGTGGAGGGAATTTTCACCAAAAACGGCTTCTATAACGTGTTCCTGCCCGCCGCGCTCGACGTGGCCGAGCAGCTAAAGGCTGAAAACTGGGTGCTGGGCGAGCACGGAGAAGACCTCTCGGACCCCAACGCCCTGACCCGTATCGCGCGGGACGTGCTGGACCTTTATTATACCGATTATATCGATGCCTATGAGCGGGTGCTGGGCGATATAGACGTAAAGCCCATGGGCGCGGTCAGCGAGGTGGTGGACACGCTCAATGTGCTTTCCGGCCCGAACTCGCCCATCGCCAAACTGTTGAAATCGGTGGAAAACCAGACGCGGCTCACCCAACGGGAAAGCGGCGTGAATATTGACGGGGCGGTGAACGACGTGGCCGATTTTGCTGGTAACGAGCTGTTTGACGCCCAATCCGTGCGCACGCAGGCCTTGCTGCAAGTGCTGGCCAGCAGTGCCACGGCCGAGGGGCAAGAGGCCCCGCCGCCCGAGGGCACCGTGGTGGAAGAGCGGTTCAAATGGCTCAACCAGTTTGCGGTCGGGGTAGACGGCGCTCCCAGCCCGCTGGACGAGGTTATGCAGAAGCTTACCAACCTGTATCAGGAGCTGAACCGGCTCTCGATCAGTGGCGGTAACACCAACCTCGACAGCACAGCAAGCACCGAATTGCAGTTGCTTTTGGGCCGGATGCCCGACCCGATGAAGCGCTGGGTGCAGCAGGTGACGTCGCGAAGTGCAGGGGCCACCGTGGGCGGGGCGCGTGCGGCGCTCAATGCCAAATGGCAGGCGCAGGTTCTCCCGACGTGTAACCGCGCGGTCAACAACCGCTATCCGTTCTTCAAAAACCAGCAGGCGGATATTCCCATTCAGGAATTTGCCCGCCTGTTTGCGCCCCAAGGGCTGATCGACAAATTTTTCACCGATAACCTGATGGAGTTTGTCGATACCTCCGGCAGCCCGTGGCGCTGGCGACGGGTGCAAAATCAGGAGCTTGG
>JALWPC010000228.1 GCA_026995265.1 Paracoccaceae bacterium | reverse complement strand
AGCCGTTGATTGCGGTATCGATTGTATACGTGGCGCTGGAAAATATCTTTCTGACCCATATGAGCCGATGGCGGCTTTTGGTGGTGTTTGTGTTCGGCCTGCTGCATGGCCAAGGTTTTGCCGGCGCTCTCACAGAATTTGGACTGTCGGTGAACAATGTCGCATCCGGGCTGATCGGCTTCAATCTCGGGGTGGAACTGGGGCAGCTCACGGTCATTCTGATTAGCTTTGCCACGGTCGGCTTCTGGTTTGCCCAAAAAGACTGGTATCGAAAAGTCATCGTTATCCCTGCCTCCACGGTTATCGCTTTGATCGGGGCTGTCTGGGTGGTGCAGCGCTTAGGGCTGATGTAACCCGAAATGCTCCAGGTTCCAAATTGTCCAAATATCCTGGGGTGAATTGAGCGTAGCGAAAGAGGGGCAAAGCCCCTGCCGAGCGCAGCGAGGCCATGGCCCGTAGGGCAATCCGGTTTTTGCCTGCAAAAACCGTGGCTTTGGCGAGTGGGGCTTTAGCCCCGCAGAGCCTAAGCCAAACGCCGGAAAGGCCCTGACGGGCGGTGGCCTCGCCTGCGGCTCGGCGGGCGGCGCGTCTACCATTGCGCTGGTTGAGCCCTTGCACCCGCGCCGCGCTGCACCTTTGCATTTGTGGCGGGCTTTTGGGGTTGCTTTTTAACTGAACGTGTGTTCATTTAAGCAAAAGCCAGGAGGAGACCACGCCATGTTTACTGCCTCAATGAATTTTTCGCTTGGGGACGATATCGAAGCCCTGCGCGATATGGTGCACCGCTGGGCGCAGACGCGGGTGGCGCCGATGGCGGCCGGGATTGATGCCTCCAACTGTTTTCCGCCGGAGCTGTGGGAGGAGATGGGGGCGCTTGGGTTGCTGGGCGTGACAGTGCCGGAGGACTATGGCGGGGCGGGGATGGGCTACCTTGCCCATACGGTGGTGGTGGAGGAAATCGCCCGGGCCTCGGCCTCGGTGAGCCTGTCTTACGGGGCCCATTCCAACCTGTGCGTGAACCAGATCAAGCTGAATGGCTCGGAGGCGCAGAAGCGCAAATACCTGCCGGGGCTGATCTCTGGCACCCATGTTGGGGCGCTGGCGATGAGCGAGGCGGGGGCAGGCTCGGATGTGGTGAGCATGAAGCTCAGGGCCGAGAAGAAGAATGACCGCTACATCCTCAACGGCACCAAATACTGGATCACCAACGGGCCGGATGCCGACACGCTGGTGGTCTATGCCAAGACCGACCCCGAGGCCGGCGCGCGCGGGATAACCGCGTTTATCATCGAGAAAACCATGGCGGGCTTTAGCACCTCGGCGCATTTTGACAAGCTCGGGATGCGGGGGAGCAACACGGCTGAGCTGATTTTCGAGGATGTCGAGGTGCCGTTTGAAAACGTGCTGGGCGAGGAGGGGCGGGGCGTGAATGTGCTGATGTCCGGCCTTGACTATGAGCGGGTGGTGCTCTCGGGCATTGGCGTGGGGATCATGCACGCGGTTCTGGACCATATCATGCCCTATATGCACGCGCGCAAGCAGTTCGGGCGCCCTATCGGGGATTTCCAGCTTATGCAGGGAAAAATCGCCGATATTTACAGCGTGATGAACGCGGCGCGGGCCTATGTTTACGCGGTGGCGGCGGCGTGTGACCGGGGGGAGGTCACGCGGCAGGATGCGGCGGGCTGTGTGCTTTATGCGTCTGAACAGGCAATGAAGGTGGCCACGCAGGGGGTGCAGGCCATGGGCGGCGCGGGCTATATGAATGAGTCCCCCTTGAGTAGAATCATGCGGGATGCCAAACTGATGGAGATCGGCGCGGGGACTTCAGAAATCCGCCGGATGCTGATCGGACGGGAACTGATGAAGGTGACGGGATGAGGCTAGCCGAGCTTGATTTTGCGAGACCCGCTTTCGAGCGTGGCTTTGGCAGCGGCGGTCAAGGCGTCATCCATCCACTGGTTGATCGAGCGTGCGCTGGCGCTGGCGGCTTCCGAAATCAGCCGATGATGCTCGGGCGTGGTGCGAAAGGCGAGCTTGCCAGAATATGGTTTTTGGGGATCAACCCCATCTTCCTTGCACCAGTCGAGGTAATCGTCCACGCTATCGTGGAAAGCTGCTTCAAGCTCATCTACAGACTTGCCAGTAAAATGAATCACATCTCGAATGCCTTCGACAGTGCCGTGAAGCATGGTGTCGCCGCTCTCCAACCGAACGGAAGGGGTGTATCCTTTGTAAGCTTTCATGGGTCGTATCCTGCGTTTTTGAGAAACATGCGCATCGTTACAACTGCGCCTTTATCAGTATCTGGGCTCGGGTGTGGCCGATGGAAGGTTATGCGCTCGCCTTTTAGTTTAATGCGAACACGAGAGCCGGAGCCTTCTGAAATTTCTGCTCCCAAGGCAATCAAGCATTTTTCAATGTCAGACCAACGCAAATTTGCGCGTGTCGGGGTTTCGAATATAGCACGAAGCGTGCGTGTATGTTTGGCAGAAGCCATTACAACTAATCCCTATGATAATCTGCGTTCCTCTTTGGGTCGCTTTTTGAGAAGTAGTGCTAGGAAATTCCTGCCAAGGGCTCACATGAGCAATTCAGATATAGTATCATTTAATGATATCGTCAACCCAATATTTTATTCCTAAAAGAAAGGACCCCAAAATGAAAAAACTTACTTTAGCCCTCTCCCTCCTCGCCGCCCCCCTCGCGGCGCAGGATATAAACGATGCAAAGGTGCTGGCCGACCTGCGCGCCTGCTATGACGGGGCCGGCAGCGCCGATGGCAAGCGGGCCTGTATTGGCGAGGCCGGATTGCAGTGTCAGGACGAGACCGAGGGCGGGTATTCGACCCTTGGGCAGAGCATGTGCCAGATGGCCGAGGCGCGGGCCTGGGATGTGATTTTGAATGAGGAATACCGCGCGGCGATGGAGATGTCCAAGAGCTTTGACGAGGGGGACCGGGCGCAATTCCCTGAATTCACCCACCGCGCCGAGACCCTGCGGGCGGCGCAGCGGGCGTGGATTCCTTACCGCGATGCGCTTTGCGCGGCGGAATATGCCAAATGGGGGGCGGGCTCTATGCGCAATATTGCCGGGAGCGCCTGCAAAGTCGAGGTAATTGCCAACCGCGCGATTGACCTGTGGAACATGTATGGAATGATGGAATAACCCCATGAAAAGACTGATTTTAGCGGCGGTATTATTGCCCCATATGGCCATGGCGCAGGGCAGCGCGGTTGTCTTTGACATCGGCGCGTCGGAGGCCTGTTCGGAAGAGGCGGTGAATGACGCCGAGCGCGCCGCCTGCGTGGGGGTCTCTATGCGGCAATGCATTGCTAACACCCCGGGGGCCAGAGAGGCGGGCAGCGGGCAGGCGGCGATCTGGGCCAATTGCGCCAATGCCGAAACCCAGTGGTGGCAGGCGCGGATGGACTATGCCTATGAGCAGCTTATGCAGGATTTTGCGGCAAGCGATGCGGGGCTGAAGGAGGATGGCACCACGCCCTACCCGAAGGCCAAAGCGCTGGAGGATTTGCAGGCGGCGTGGCTTGAATATCGCGCCCAAAGCTGCGTGCTGACCGTGAGCCTGCGCGGCCATAGCCCCGCCGCTGCCCTTGCCGGCCCCGTGTGTTTTCTGCGCATGACCGGCGCGCAGGCGCTGTTTCTGGAAAGCCTGCCATGGGAGGATTAACCCGCCCCGTGGCCAGTGCTGCTTGCCCGCCCTTTCGCGCAGGGCCGCAATCCGGGGGATTTCAGATGCGCAAGATAATCGCTGCTTTCCTTTTTTCCACACCGGCGGCGGCGCAAGATGTGTTTGACATCAGCGCCACGGCCCGATGTGCCGAGGAGGCGTTCACCAGCGAAGAGCGCAGTTATTGTGTCGGCGCCGCCACGCGGCAATGCCTTGCAAATGCGGAAGACCCCGAGCTGGTGCGCTCCTGTATCCAGCAGAAAACCGCATGGTGGGAGGCGCGGATGGCGGCGTATTTCGCGGCGATAACGCTATTGCTGGCCGGTCCGGCCCTCGCGCAGGCCTATACCGAAGCGGACGCCTTTGCCGATGTTTCGGCCTGCCTTGAAGGGGCGGCCCCGGCGGCGGTGGCGGCCTGCTATGGCGCGGCGCAGGACAAATGCGCGTTGGTGACCCCGGACCCCGAGGTCGAATTTGTTGAGCCAACCTGCCCCGAGGCCGAGCAGGAGGCCTGGGCGCGGGTGATGGAGGCCACATATCGGCAGAGCTACCTGGTTCTGGAAGCCCATGTGGCGAGGCTGGAAGCGGCAAGTTCCTATGATTATGACTATCAGTCCATTCTGGCGCGGTTTGAGGAGTCTCAGATAAACTGGGAGGATTATGCAAATACTGCCTGCCGTGTGGTCGGCTTGAAATACGTATTTGAAGCGGGGAGTGGCCTGCCCGAGGTGGAATGCCATAACCGGCTTTCGGCCCGGCGGGTGGGCGACTTGCGGGCGTTGGCGGCGCTGTATCAATAGGCCCGGTTTGAACGGGTGCGAAGAGGTGGAAACATGGCGGAACTGGCCGCTGACAGATAGGGTGCGAAAGTGTAAAACATGGCGAAATTAGTATCCCGGATAAGGGCTGGCGAGGGGGACTTCGCGGCCAATGAGGCGGCGCTTCTGGCGGCGCTGGAGGCGGTGGCCGATGCGGCGGCCAAGGCGGCGCTCGGGGGCTCGGACGGGGCGCGCAAGCGCCACCTTGCGCGGGGTAAGATGCTGCCGCGCGACCGGGTGGCGGGGCTGCTGGACCCCGGGTCTGATTTTCTGGAAATCGGGGCGCTGGCGGCGCATGGGCTTTATGGCGGGGCCTCGCCCGCGGCGGGGCTGATCGCCGGGGTCGGGCAGGTGCACGGGCGGCCGGTGATGGTGGTGTGCAATGATGCAACCGTGAAGGGGGGCACCTATTATCCGATGACGGTGAAGAAGCACCTTCGGGCGCAGGAGATCGCCGAGGAGAACCGGCTGCCTTGTGTTTATCTGGTCGATAGCGGCGGGGCGAACCTGCCGAACCAGGATGAGGTGTTTCCCGACCGCGACCATTTCGGGCGGATATTTTATAACCAGGCGCGGATGAGCGCCAAGGGGATCGCGCAAATCGCGGTGGTGATGGGGTCTTGCACGGCGGGCGGGGCCTATGTGCCGGCGATGAGCGATGTTTCGATCATCGTGAAAGAGCAGGGGACGATCTTTCTGGCCGGCCCGCCTTTGGTGAAGGCGGCGACGGGGGAGGTGGTTTCGGCGGAGGCGCTGGGCGGCGGCGATGTGCACACCAGGCTTTCCGGCGTGGCGGATTATTTGGCCGAGGATGACGGACATGCGCTGGCGCTGGCGCGGCAGGCGGTGGGGTCGCTTGGTGGGGGTCATAACCCCACCCTCCGGGGGGACGCGCCCGCCTATGACCCCGCCGAAATGCTCGGGGTGATTCCGGCGGACCCAAAGGTGCCCTATGACATTCGCGAGGTGATCGCGCGGGTGGTGGATGGCTCGGAGTTTGACGAATTCAAGGCCCGCTTTGGCACCACGCTGGTTTGCGGCTTTGCCCATATCGAGGGGATGCCGGTGGGGGTGATTGCCAATAACGGCGTGCTGTTTTCCGAAAGTGCGGTAAAGGGGGCGCATTTTGTCGAGCTGTGCTGCCAGCGCAAAATCCCGCTGTTGTTTTTGCAGAATATCACCGGCTTTATGGTCGGGCAGAAGTATGAGGCCGAGGGGATTGCGCGGCACGGGGCCAAGCTGGTGACGGCGGTGGCCTGTGCGTCGGTGCCGAAAATTACCGTGCTGGTGGGTGGCTCTTTTGGCGCGGGGAATTACGGGATGGCGGGGCGGGCCTATTCGCCGCGCTTCCTTTGGACATGGCCGAACTCGCGGATTTCGGTGATGGGCGGGGAGCAGGCGGCGGGGGTGCTGGCGACGGTGAAGCGCGAGGCGATCGAGCGCGAGGGGGGCGAATGGAGCGCGGAAGAAGAGGCGGCGTTCAAGGCCCCGACCCTGGCGATGTTCGAAGAGCAAAGCCACCCGCTCTATGCCACGGCGCGGCTGTGGGATGACGGGATTATTGACCCGAGGGACACCCGCAAGGTGGTGGCGCTCTCGCTGCGGGCGGCGCTGAATACGGAGATAGAGGAGACACGTTTTGGCGTGTTTCGGATGTAGGGTG
>JALWPC010000227.1 GCA_026995265.1 Paracoccaceae bacterium | reverse complement strand
AGACCGAAAACTCTGGCGTGATTCTGTGATACTCTCCCATGTGGCACCCACAGCAGCGTACTGGTTGCGTGGTCAACCCCACCCTCCGGACGTTAGCTAGGGCAAAATGAATGATGACTCCA
Source organism: Paracoccaceae bacterium (assembly GCA_026995265.1). Lineage (GTDB taxonomy): Bacteria > Pseudomonadota > Alphaproteobacteria > Rhodobacterales > Rhodobacteraceae > UBA3077. Next base: position 1,345 of record JALWPC010000227.1, on the reverse strand, counting down.
ACATCCTCGCCTTCTCCCGCCTTCGCGTCGAGGTCTCCCATGACGAAGACCATGTCCTTTTTTGCTGCCTGGTCCCGCGCCTTTCGAGCCAAGGCGTAGCATTGCTCGACATCTTGCTCGGGCGCGTCTGCAGTTGGAGCGTAGAGTTGAATGATGGTCGCATTCAGGGGCTTACCTCTGATGCGTATGGACATCACTCTATCGCTGATATATTTGAAGCTCTCGACGCACCTTGCGACCATCTTGTTGGCGACGAAGACAACTCCCCTTCTCCTCTCTCACACTTCCACTGAAGTAGATGGCGTACTCGCCAGAGTTAAAGTCACCCTCTCCAGTCCAGTGCAACTCATTCATTCATTATCCGTTAGTCGCGTCCGACCTGAGGATGCTCTGTAGACAAAATATCGCCATGTTGCTCTATTTATCACAGCTTCTTTCAGTTCGTTGATTGTCCTTGCGGTGTCGTCCTTGATTGTGTTCAGCCAGCGAGTTTTTGGTCTTCCTCGTCTCCTCTTGCCGTTGACCATACCCAGCATCATCGTCTTCTCCAGCGAGTTTGCTCTCATGACGTGGCCAAAGTAGGTCAGCTTCTGTTTGGTGATTTTGCCATTGAAGGGTATTTCTGGTCTGATGCGCTCTAAGGCCGCCTCGTTTGTGACTCTAGCTGTCCATGGCACTCTCTGGAGTCTCCTCCAGCACCAGAGCTCGAACGCGTCTATTCTTCTTCGGTCTGCCTTTGTCATGATCCATGTCTCGCATCCATAAGTCGCTATGGGTAGCACGATAGCCGTAACGAGTCTGCGCTTGGTGGCGGCGATTGCAACATCTCTGCACCTCCATATCTGGTCCATGCTCATCATCGCGCCGCGTCCAAGTGCTACACGACGCTTGATCTCTGGGGTCGAGTCTCCGCTGGAGACAACCGGGGACCCGAGGAAGATGAAGCTGTCTACCACCTCGATTTCTTCATTATCAATCATTATATGTGCTTTCTCATCGGCGGCGATGGCCATGACCTTTGTCTTCTTCACGTTCATAGAGAGGCGCATGTTCTCGCCTTCCGTTTTGAGCTTTGATATTAGCACGTTCAGATCCTCGGCGTTCTCCGCCAACAGTGTCGTATCATCGGCACATCTTAGGTTGTTGATCGTTCTGCCTCCTATCTTCACTCCGATGTTTGACTCATCCAAGTCCAGCCTTCTCGTGACCACTTCCGCACACAAGTTGAAGAGGAGGGGAGAGAGAACGCATCCTTGTCTCGTGCCTTTTCTTCAGCCACTCTGTGTCTCCGTATCTGATCCTCACTGTAGCTTCTTGGTCGGCGTAAAGCGATCTGATCAGTTGC
>JALWPC010000226.1 GCA_026995265.1 Paracoccaceae bacterium | reverse complement strand
GAAAATCCGGCGATGTCAGACCCAGACGTGCAGCACGCCCGCGCAGCGCTGGCCAAGCTCAAGCACCTGGTGGTGCAGGATATTTTCCTCACCGAAACCGCCAGCTTCGCCGATGTCATCCTGCCCGCGAGCGCCTGGCCCGAGAAGGACGGCACCGTCACCAACACCAACCGGCAGGTGCAAATGGGCCGCGCCGCGATAGCCCCGCCCGGGCAGGCGCGGCCTGACTGGGCAATCACCACCGCGTTGGCCAATCGCCTTGGCCTTGGCTGGGCCTACCAGCACCCGCGCGAGGTGTTTGCCGAGATGAAACGCGGCATGCCGAGCCTTGACAATATCACATGGGACAGGCTGGCGGCGGAAGGGGCCGTCACCTACCCGAGCCGCTCGCCCACCGACCCGGGGCAGGCGATTGTGTTCGCCGAGGGCTTCCCCCGCACAGGCGGCAGGGCCAGCTTTAGCCCCGCCAGCGTCACCCCGCCCGACGAGCGCCCCGACGCAGCCTACCCCTACGTGCTGATCACCGGCCGGCAGCTCGAGCATTGGCATACCGGCAGCATGACGCGGCGAAGCAAAGTGCTGGATGCGGTGGAGCCGGAAGCCACCTGCGCCCTCAACCCCCGCACCCTGCGCAAACTGGGCCTCAACGGCGGCGACCCCGTGCGCCTCACCACCCGCCGCGGCGAGATCACCCTGAAGGCTCGCGCCGACCGCGCCGTGCCCCGCAACTCCGTCTTTGTGCCCTTTGCCTATATCGAAGCCGCCGCCAATGTGCTGACCAACCCTGCGCTGGACCCGACGGGCAAAATCCCTGAATTCAAATATGCCGCCGTGCGTGTTGACAGGCCCTGAACTGCGCGCAATGGTAGCGCATGGCCCATGCAGTTTTCATCCAGAACCCCAAGAGCATCTATAAAGATGCCCCGGGGCGGGCCTATCACTTTCCCAATCGCTACCTGAACATGGTGCGCGAGACCATCGGCGATTGGGTGGTGTTTTATGAGGGCCGCAAGGGCGGGGCCTTCGGCTATACCGGTATTCAGCGGGTGGCGGATGTGGTGCCGGACCCGGCCCTGCCCGACCGCTATTTTGCCTTGCTGGACGAGCCCACCGCATGGAGTTTCGAGCAGGTGGTGCCCCGGGCCGGGCCGGATGGGGTGGCGTTTGAGCGCGCGATCAGAGGGCCCGACGGTCGGCCGGTCTCCGGCGGGGTCAGTGTCTCGGCGGTGCGGCGGCTGACGCCGGAAGAGTTCGCCGCCATTTATACCTATGGCATGCGGGCGCTCGCAACGCCCGATACCCTCCCCCGCGAGGGAGCGCTGCCCGACGGCTTTGCCGAACCCGCCGCCGCTTTTGAACCCGCCCCGCTGCAAATGGTGCGCGAGGATGTGCTGATGTCGCGCAAGAAACGTGACGCCTCCTTTGCGCGGCAGGTCAAGGCCGCCTACGGGGGGCGCTGCGCCATATCGGGCCTGAGCCTGCGCAATGGTGGCGACCGCCCCGAGGTGCAGGCCGCCCATATCCGCCCCGTGGCCGATGGCGGGCCCGATACGGTGCAAAACGGGCTGGCGCTTTCCGGCACCCTGCACTGGATGTTTGACCGCGGGCTGATTTCGGTGGCCGAGGATTACCGGATTTTGATCTCGCACAATAAGGTGCCCGCGGAAACGGCGCGCCGGCTGATCTCTCCGGAGCAAAAGCTCCTGCTCCCCAAGCACCGCCGCCATTGGCCGCATCCGGACTATCTTAGCTACCACCGTGAAAATATTTTCGGGCAGGTGGCATAGAGCACCTTTGCCCAAACGCAACGCTTACCCGCAAACTTGGCCTCGCTGCGCTCGGTTTGGGGGCGTTCCGCCCCCTCGCGCACGCGCGCTCCCCCCTGAAGAGCCCCGCAACAGGCGCGAAGGCTGGGATGCGGCGCGGGTGCGGTCTTGCCAAACAAACCGGTGCCAGACGCGCCGCCACCGAGCGCAAGCGAGGCGCAGTCCGGTGCTTTAGCACCGGATATATGAAGGCATACCGCGGGCCGGATATTAAGCATATCCTTTCGACTATCCGCTGATCCCGTCCCAGATGAGTTTTAAGGACACAGCAACAAGTAGGCCGTATAGCACACGGAATAACGTTGCCCGATCCAGTTTCCCATGTAGCTTCCAGCCTGCCCATACCCCCATCGGAACGGCTGGAAGCACCATAACCATCAGCACCCACGGCGCACCTGCAAGCGACCCCAGCCAAAGCCATGGGAGCAGTTTGATCAGGTTTCCTGCTGTGAAGAACAGGCTCGTGGTTCCGGCATAGATGCCCTTTGGCAGACCTAAAGGCAAAAGATACATGGCCAGCGGGGGGCCGCCTGAATGGGCGATCATCGTGGTAATACCCGACGCTGTGCCTGCCACAGCCGCTCCGGCAAGTGAACGCTCCCGCTGAACCACCCTCCCGCCGCCGACAAACCAACGCAACGCGAAAAAAAGCGTAAGACCTCCGATCAAAACGGCGACCGCCTGACGGTCCAGCACACCCAGCAACCATGTCCCGATACCGATACCGACCACGAGTGCTGGAATGAGAGCCTTGAGGTCTGGCTTTGACCAGGTTGAGGGCGACCAATAACGCAATGCAAACAGGTCCATCGCGACGAATAGAGGCGCGAGCAGCCCGCCGGCTTCGATCGGGTCCATCACAAGTGCCAGAAGGGGCACGCCGACGATGGCAAACCCGCCGCCGAATGCGCCCTTCATGAAGGCAATCAAGAATATAGCTGCCATCGTGACAAGGAATGTTGCGGGATCAGGCATCGTATGAAAACTTCCGAATGTGTTTGTTGTCCGGTTGCAGGCAACACGTTTTTGACTCCCCGTTTTGCCATATTTCGGACAAAAGGCGCAATAGATTGACACCATCCAGCAGGCATTCGCTTCCATGAAAAAGGCCCGCCAACAGGCGGGCCTTTGCTAAGCTTTATACCGCTTTACTGCGCGCGCACATAGCGCTGGAAAGAGACCCGCACCGGCTGGCTCGGGGAACCGTCTTCGAAGTTATAAAGCAGCACCGCCGCAAGATAACGCCCCGGGTAAAGCTCGGCTGCGATCTGGCTGTCTCGGGTGCTGTTGCCCCCCATACCGCTATCGTCGTTAAACCCGAGCTGTTGGCCGCGGTCATTATAGAGATAGAGCTGCGAATCTGCGCCGCCGTTGCCGATGCCCTGGATCAGCACCAGGGAGGGCTCGGTGACTTCAAACATCAGCCAGCGGGCGTCTTTGCCCACCAGCACATCGCCGGAAAAGGCGGTTTGGATCACCCCTATATCATCAATCGGGTAGCTGCCGCCGATGGGGGGCGAGGCCTCGCCGCTCGCATAGCGCGCGTTCAGGAAAGCCTGCTCGTCAAAGGCTTTGACCACCACATCAATCGGTTGTTCGCTGTCAGACAGCGCGCTCACCGCGATGCAGTAATCCCCCGGCTGTAGCGGCGTTTGCATGTCGATCTGCGAATTCAGCCCGTCAAAGTCGTCGTTTTCGAAAACCACATTGCCCGCATTGTCATAGACCCGCAAAACAGGGTCGGCTTCGGTGCCGTTGGCGGTGATGGTCAGGCCAAGCGGGGAATCGACGGTGAGGCGGTGATAGGTCACAGCGCCAGTGCGCGAAAAGCTGATTTCCCCGCCGCCGCCAAGGGCCGCGTTCACAGGCCCGAAGGCGATTGGATTTGCCGGAGTCGCAGCGGTGCAGGCCTCGGCCCCGCCGCCACCGTTATCGGCTCCCGGGGTAATGGCGGGCTGATCCCAACGGGATAGCTGGACCGTGGTCGGACCGTCATTGGACGAGAAATTATAGACCTTGGCGCAATAACTGCCCGCATCCAGCGAGGTTTCTATGCGCGAGGCCCGCCCGCCGCCGCCATCATCATCCGAGGCCAGTTCGTTGCCGGAGGTATCCAGCAGCACCATTACAGGGTCGACGCCGCTGTCATCCGTGGCCTCAATGCGCACATCGGTGGGCGCTGACACCTCAAATTGCAGATAATTGTTGACACCCGGCGTAAGCTGCACCTGCATCTGCGCCGGATCCGAAATGGAGGTTACATTTGCGCCAAAGCCGCCAAAGGGCTGCACTTCCGCCGGGGAAACGCCGCAAACGCTCAGTTGCGCGAAAGCAACCGTGGGAAGAAAAGCGCTGGCCGTCACCAGCAAACCAATTTTTGCACGTAGCATTAAAATACTCCTTAAGTTGTTCATCATGAACGGTGCATAAAGCTGCGGCGACAGTTTCAGGGGGGAACCGCGATAAGGCAAGGAAAATATTGCAGAATATTTCAGCGCGGCGGGAATGCGCCGGAATCAGCCGATGCAATGCACCTCCACCCCGTGCTGGCTGCAAATTTGCGCCAGCGGGGCGGGCAGGGGCTGGTCAGTGAAAAACCCGTCTATATCGCGCATATGGCCGATTCGGGCAGGGGCGGAGCGGGTGAGCTTGGAGGCATCCGCCACCAGAAACACCTTGCGGGCGTTGGCAATAATCGCCTGGGAGACCCGCACTTCGCGATAGTCAAAATCCAGCAGCGAGCCGTCTTCATCTATCGCCGAAACCCCGATAATGGCGAAATCGGCCTTGAACTGCTGCACCGTGTCCAGCGTCTGCTCGCCCACCAGCCCGCCATCGGAGCGCCGCAGCATCCCGCCCGTCACCATCACCCCGCAATGGGGGTTGGTGGCCATGATATTGGCCACGTTCAGGTTGTTGGTGATCACCAGCAGGTCGCGGCGGGTGCAGAGGGCGCGGGCCACGCTCTCGGTGGTGGTGCCGATATTGATGAACAGCGAGGCATCATCCGGTATGGCATCGGCGCAGAGCTGGCCAATGGCGGCCTTGGCCGCCGCCGCCATGGATTTGCGCGCCTCGTAGGCGGTGTTGGCCACACCGGATTGCAGAATCGCCCCGCCGTGCACGCGGGTGAGGTGGCCTTCATCGGTGAGGGTGTTCAGGTCCCGCCGAATGGTTTGCGGGGTCACGCCAAGCGATTCGGCCAGCGCCTCCACCTCGACGCGGCCAGAGGCGCGCACCATGTTCAGAATTTCTTTTTGGCGAAAAGACAGGCGCACCTTCAGTTCCTTTTTCCTGTCTGGCAAGGGTGGCACGTATTTTCGCGAAGGTCAAGCAACACACCCAAAACGAAAAAATAACGAACATTATGAAAATAATTTGACAGCAAACGAAAATAAGCGGATAGTTCCAGAGAAGACAGTCTCTGGAAACGCCTGTGTCAGAACCCATGTTTGATATTTTCATAATTGGCGGCGGCGTAAACGGCTGCGGCATCGCGCGGGACGCGGCAGGCCGTGGGCTGCGGGTTGGCCTGGCGGAAATGGGCGACCTGGCGAGCGCCACCTCTTCGGCCTCCACCAAGCTGTTCCACGGCGGCTTGCGCTACCTTGAATACTACAAATTCCGGCTGGTCCGCGAGGCGCTGATCGAGCGCGAGGTGCTGTTGCGCAACATGCCCCACATAAGCTGGCCGATGCGCTTTGTGCTGCCCTTGCACAAGGATATGCGCCCCGCGTGGCTGATCCGGCTCGGGCTGTTCATCTATGACCACCTGGGCGGGCGCAAAATCCTGCCCGGCACGGCGACGCTGGACCTGACGAAGGACGCGGCAGGCAAGCCGCTGAAGCCCTTCCTGAAAAAGGCGTTCGAGTATTCCGATTGCTGGGTGCAGGACAGCCGCCTTGTGGTGCTGAACGCGGTCGATGCGCAGGCGCGCGGCGCTGAAATCCTCACCCGCACCAGGGTGATTGCCGCCAAGCGGCGCGGCGACCATTGGGAGGTGGAGCTGGATGCGGGCGGCAGCTACCGGATGATCCGCACGCGGGTGCTGGTGAATGCCGCCGGCCCATGGGTGGCGCATATTTTGCACGATACCTTGAAGCTGGACACCCGCGAAGGCGTGCGGCTGGTGCGTGGCTCGCACATTGTGATCCGCAAGAAATTTACCCATGACCGGGCTTACTTCTTCCAGGGGGCCGATAACCGGATTATTTTCGCCATCCCCTACGAGGGGGCGTTCACCCTGATCGGCACCACCGATGTGGACCAGGGCGAGGACCTTTCCCAACCGGTCTGCACCAAGGAGGAGGCCGACTATCTGCGCGGCTTTGCCTCGGAGTATTTCAAGGAG
>JALWPC010000225.1 GCA_026995265.1 Paracoccaceae bacterium | reverse complement strand
CCGTGCGGGGGTCATCCATATCGTTGAAATAGCTTATGATTGTTCGCATCCTGAGCCTCCATAACGTAGTGAAACCTCAAGAATCTATTCAAACTGTTTTGTCAAAACCCAAATGCGATTCCCCTGGCGCGCGCCTTGTTTTTTCGGGGCTAAAGCCCCGAACCGCGCCTCGCCTTCGGCTCGGCGGGCGGCGCGTCAACCATTGCATTGCTTTGCGAGATTGCACCCGCGCCGCGCTGCGAATGTAGCGCTTGTGGTAAACGCCAAAAGGGGGCGCTGCCCCCGCTTCGCTCCCCCGGAGTATTTCTAAAAAATAGAAGCTGAATAACCTTCTATTTTTCAAAAATACTCTGGGGTGAATGGCGCTTGCGCCAGAGGGGCAAAGCCCCTAGCAGAACTTGCAACATGCACGAAAGGTCGAGGGCGGCGCGGAAGCGATCTCGCCGCAAGCGCTATGTTTGACGCGCCGCCACCGAGGCGAAGCCGAGGCGCGGGTCCGGTGCTTTAGCACCGGATACAGGCGGTTAGGGCGTGGCGTTGATGCGTAGATCTAGCGCCGGTTCGGGGTTTTCTGGTGTGGCAAGGGAGCCTGTGGGGTAGTCGTGGGGGCGGTCTTCTAATACGGGGTCTTCGGGTGTGTGATTCGGGTCGGCCTGGCCCATGAGGTTGGCGAATTCTATGAAGGCTTCATCGGTGCTTTCAAAACCGTCGCGCGTAAAAAACGCATCCAGTTTGGGCCAATAGGTGATGGCCTCGTCCACCTGCGGGTCGCTGCCTTTCACATAAAGCCCGGTCTGGATCATCGGGGCGGCTTTTTCATAGGATGAGATGAGGCGGCGGGCGTGGTTGATCAGGGTGTTTTCGGCCACATTGGCCACGCCGGGCAGGCAACGGCTGACCGAGCGGCGCACATCCACCGCCGGAAAGCGGCCACGCTCGGCAATGGCGCGGTCAAGCACAATATGGCCGTCGAGCACGCCGCGGGTGATGTCGGCGACCGGTTCTTCCATGTCCGAGCCCGCGACCAGCACGCTGAACACCGCCGTAATGTCGCCCGCGCCCTGCGGCCCCGGCCCGGCGCGCTCGGCGAGTTGGGCGATCTGGTTGGCGGTGGAGGGGGGGTAGGCGCGAAGGCTCGGGACCTCGCCCGCCGTGAGGGCGATTTCGCGGTGGGCTTCAGCAAAGCGGGTGATGCTGTCGAGCAGCAACAGCACATGCTTGCCCTGGTCGCGGAAGGCCTCGGCGGTGGCCATGGCCATCCATGCGGCACGGCGTTTGATCAGGGGGGATTGGTCAGAGGTGGCGGCCACCACCACGGCGCGGGCCATGCCCTCTTCGCCCAGCGTTTCTTCTACGAAATCGCGCAGCTCGCGGCCCCGTTCGCCGATCAGGCCAATCACCACCACATCCGCCTCCAGCCCTTTGGCGAGGTCGGCCAGCAGGGTGGTTTTGCCTACGCCGGAGCCAGCGAAAATGCCGATCCTTTGCCCGCGCGCCAGCGGCAGCATGGTGTTGAACAGCCCCATACCCGTATTCAGCCGCCCGCCCATACGGCGGCGCAGGGCGGCTTGGGGTGGGGCGCGGTGCAGGGGTGCGCTTTCCAGCCCCTGAAACAGCGGTTCGCCGTCGAGCGGCTGACCAAAAGCGTCCACAATCCGGCCCATCCAGGAGGGGCTGGCCGCCGCCCCGCTTACCCCATCAAGTGACACAAGGTCACCAATCGCCACCCCTTGCGGCGAATCATAGGACATGGCGCGGATCTCGTCGGGGGCCAGCGCCACCACCTCGCCGCCGCGGCTATCGCCTGCATCGGCGGCAATGGTGATCTGGTCGCCCACCCGCGCGTGCAGGCTCAGGCCTTTTATCCTTATAGAGCCGCTATCAACCCCTATAACCCGCCCATAACGGGTGACGGGGCGAATCGTGGCAAGCTTGCTGGTGAGGGGGGAGAAATCAAACTGCATAAAACTGTATCCATCTCGGTTGCTGGTTACCCTTTATTCACCATGAGTGGTTAATTCTTGGTCAAAGGAAATCGGAGGAGAAGCCCCGAATGATACAGGATATGACCATTTTTCAGCTCGCCAGCGGCCTGGCCCGCCATGCCAGCGACCGCCAGGCGATTGTGGCCGAGAATATCGCCAATGCCGATACCCCGGGCTATAAGGCGCGAGACCTTATCCCGTTTGAAGAAACCTTCGCGGCGCAAAGCGCGCTGGGGCTGCGGGGCACGCGGCCCGGCCATATATCCCGCCGCGCTGAAACCGTGTTCACCAGCCCGTTCGGTGTGGAATCGCCCAATGGCAACACGGTGTCGATTGAATCCGAAATGATGCGGATGACCGAGATCAGGCAAGAGCATGATATGGCCATCGGCATTTACCAGAAATCTTTGCAAATTCTGCGCACCAGTATGGGGCGTAAATAAGGGAGAACCCCGATGACTGATTTTAGCACCTCCATGGCGGCTTCGGCCAGCGGCATGGCGGCACAGGCGGCAAGGCTGCGGCTGGTGTCGGAAAACATCGCCAATGCCGATACCCCCGGTTTCCGCACCAAAAGCATCAGCTTTCGGGCGGTGCATGATTTTATGGAAAACAGCGGGCAGGTGCGCACCGGCCGCGTGGAGCTGAGCCGCGCCGAACTGCCCGACATTTACGACCCGGGCCACCCGCTGGCCGATGAAAACGGCTACTATAAGGGCTCCAACGTGGACCTGATGGTGCAAATAGCCGACGCCCGCGAGGCCCAGCGCTCCTATGAAGCCAACCTGAAAATGTTTGACCAGTCGCGGCAGATGGCGACGTCACTCCTTGACCTATTGCGACGCTAGAAAGGCTGACCCATGGAAACCAACCCCCATATCGCTTCACAGCTCTACACCAACGCCCAAAACATTGCCAAGCCGGACGGGCCGAAAAGTGCAAACAGCAGCCTGTTTGCCGAAATGGCGAACGACTTTATGGCCACCATGCGGGCCGGCGAAAACGCCGCCGTGGCAGGGATGACCGGCAAGGCCGATGCGCAAACCGTGGTCGAGGCGCTGGCGGCTTCCGAGATCGCCATTCAAACCGCTGTCAGCGTGCGGGACAGGGTGGTCGAGGCTTACCAGGAAATCTTGCGGATGCCGGTGTGATGTCTGAAGGCGCGCTTCTGGATGTGCTCCGCGAGGGGCTGTGGATGGCGCTGACCATGGCTGCGCCGGTGCTCGGTGTGGCGCTGGTGGTGGGCCTTGCCATTGGCCTGTTTCAGGCCCTGACCTCGGTGCAGGAAATGACGCTAACCTTCGTGCCCAAACTGGCGGCGATTGTCGCGGTGTTCTGGTTTTCCATGAGCTATTCGGGCGGCTTGCTTGTCAACTTTTTCAACACGGAAATACTCACCCGCATTGCCGGGCAGTAAGGAGGCATTATGGATAACGCCGGATATATAGGCCTGACCCGCCAAACCGGGTTGTGGAAGGAAATGCAGGTTGTGGCCAACAACGTGGCCAACATGTCCACCAGCGGTTTTCGCCGCGAGGGCGTGGTGTTTACCGAAGATATTCAGGCCGTGCCCAACGAGGGTGGCGGCATTGCCATGGCGGCGGCGCGGGCGCGGTTCAGCGACCCCTCCCAGGGCGTGGTGAAGAAAACCGGCGGGCAGTTGGATATGGCCATTCAGGGGCGCGGCTATTTCATGGTGGAAACGCCGGATGGCAACCGGCTGACGCGCGCCGGGGCCTTTGCGCTGAATACCGAGGGCGAGATGGTCAACCCCGATGGTTACCGCCTGCTCGATGTGGGCGGCGCGCCGATCTTCATTCCGCCCGATGCGGCCAGTGTGAATATTTCGCAAGACGGCACGGTGAGTGCTGATGGTGCCCCGCTGGCGCAGGTGGGGGTGTTTACGGTGAAGGATGATGCTGCGCTCAGCCGCCAGCATGGCACCCTGTTTGACCCGGGCCAGGACGAGCCCACCGCCATGGTCGCCCCCACGGTGCTGCAAGGCTTCATTGAAGGCTCAAACGTCAACCCCGTCACCGAGATGTCGCGGATGATCGAGGTGCAGCGCACTTACGAGATGGGCATGAAATTTTTGGAAAACGAGGACCAGCGGATCCGGAACGTGACCCGCACCCTCGGGCAACGCGCATAGGAGAGAGTGAAATGAACGCCTTACAAATCGCCGCGACCGGCATGGATGCGCAGCAAATGCGCGTGGAAGTGATTTCCAACAACCTCGCCAATATGAACACCACCGCCTATAACGCGCGCCGCGCCGAGTTTGCCGACCTGATGTATCGGCAGGTGCAGGCCCCGGGTTCGGTGAGCGCCGCTTCCGGCGCGGTGCTGCCCGTTGGTGTGCAGCTTGGCATGGGGGTGCGCCCTGCGGCGGTGATGATGAATGTCGAGCAAGGCCCGAGCAAGCAAACCAATGGCGAGCTTGATGTGGCGATCGAGGGCAACGGTTATATCGAGGTGGCGCTGCCCAGCGGTATCTCGGGCTATACCCGCGACGGGGCGATGAAGATGACAGGCGACGGGCTTTTGGTCACCGCTGAAGGCTATCCGATTGTGCCCAATATCACCATCCCCGACGGGGCCAAAAGCGTGAACATAACGCCCGAGGGGGAGGTTTATGCCAAGTTTGACGGGCAGGTGGACCCCGAGCTTTTGGGGCAAATCACCCTGGCAACCTTCACCAACGAGGCCGGATTGGAAGCCACCGGTAACAATAATTACCTCGAAACAAGCGCCTCTGGCGCGCCGCAAGTCGGCGCGGCGGGGGCCGAGGGGCGCGGCACCTTCCGGCAGGGCTATCTTGAGGCCAGCTCGGTGGATGCGGTGCGCCAGATCACCGAGTTGATCGAGGCGCAGCGGGGCTATGAGCTCAATGCCAAAGTGATCACCGCCGCCGACCAGATGCTCGGCGCAACCACGCAGATCCGCTGATGCGGGGGCTTGTGTTTATAGCGCTCCTTTGGGCGTGGCCTGCCTATGGGCAGTCGGTGGTGGCCCTGAGCGGCATTCGTGCGCAAACGGTGATTACCGCGCAAATGGTCGCGCTTTCGGAGGCGGAAACGCCGGGGGCCTACACCGAACTGGCGCAGGTGATCGGCAAGGAGGCGCGGGTGAATATCTACCCCGGGCGGCCGATTATGCGCGATGCGCTGGGCGCGCCCGCCATTCTGGAACGCAATCAGTCCGTGGTGATGCGCTTCACCCGTGGGGCGCTGACGATTTATTCCGAGGGCCGCGTGCTGGACCGCGCTGGCGTCGGTGAGCGGGTGCGGGTGATGAACCTGGATTCAAAAGCGGTGATTTTTGGACGCGTGGGCGCGGATGGCGTGATCGAGGTAGGCATATGAAAATCGGAATAATTCTGGCGATGATTTTGGCACTGTCCGGCTGCCTTAACCGGCTTGGCGAAGTGGGGCGCGGGCCGCAGCTTTCGGCGGTGGATGAGGGTATTTCGGCCAATATCGCCTCGGAGCGCGCCGCCATGGCGGTGCCGCCCCCCACCCAGCGCCGCGAGGTTTACGAGCAGGGCTCGCTTTGGCGCTCCGGCCCCGCCTCCCTGTTTGGCGACAGGCGCGCGGCACGGCAGGGGGATATTCTCACAGTGATTATCAATATTAACGATCAGGCCAACCTGCAAAACTCCAGCAACCGTTCGCGCGGGGCAGGCGAAGATATGGCCATTCCCAATTTGTTTGGCCTGCCGCAAGCCATAAACGATGCGTCCGGGGGGAATGTAACCGACCCCGCCGTGGGGCTGACCAGCAGCTCTACGACCACCGGTTCCGGCAGTATCAAACGCAACGAGAAAATCAGGCTGCGGGTGGCGGCAACCGTGGTGCAGGTGCTCCCCAATGGCCATTTGGTGGTGCGCGGCACGCAGGAAGTGCGGGTGAACGGCGAATTGAGGGATTTGCAGGTCACCGGCATTATCCGGCCCGAGGATATCTCGCGACAAAACACCATCACCTACGATAAAATGGCGGGGGCAAGGATTTATTATGGCGGGCGCGGTATGATCTCTGATGTGCAGGACCCGCGCTATGGCCAGCAGATTCTCGAAATTCTGGCGCCGTTTTAGAAAGGCTGGTTAGATGAAAAAACTATTGCCAATTATATTGTTGCTATTAGGGGCGGGGGGCGGCGTAGGCGCGGGCCTGTTCTTGCGCCCGCCTTCACCCGAAC
>JALWPC010000224.1 GCA_026995265.1 Paracoccaceae bacterium | reverse complement strand
CCTCCGCCTGTTGCCAGACGGAGGTTCCACATTCTCAGGCCAACGTCAATGCGGCGCTTATGCCACGTCGGTAAGCGCCCGTGCGAGGTCAAACAAACGGCGGCGCTGGTTTTCCGGAATGGCGTAATAAGAACGCACCAGTTCGAGCGCCTCTTTATCGGCCAACAGGTCGCCCTGCATCTTGGGGCTTTCGGTTTTGCCCTCTTCGGGGGCAGAATCGGTCACACCCTCTTCATAGCCCTCGAAAAAGAACCGCACATCCACATCCATAGCCTTGGCGATGTCCCAGAGCCGGGAGGCACTGACACGGTTCATGCCGGTTTCATATTTCTGGATTTGCTGGAACTTGATGCCAACAGCCTCGCCGAGCTGCTGCTGGGTCATGCCCACCATCCAACGGCGATGCCGAACGCGCTTTCCAACATGCACATCTACAGGGTGTTTCATTTTGCCTTTCACTCCATTTTTTGGGCTTTATATAAAGCTGCCGTTCCGGCCTTGCACCGCAAAGCCCATAGCAACCCGTTTCTCGATACCCTGGGTTTAGCACAGTCTTGTAACATTCACAACATTAATCAACCCTAAGGTTGTTGCAAAACGCGAATAACCGCTTATAGCAATCTGAGCGTGATTCGCAAAATGCGAATTTAGCCCTCAACGGATTTCGCCGCCCGTTTCCGCTCGTTAGGGTCGAGATGGCGTTTGCGCATTCTGATGTTGTTGGGCGTCACCTCTACCAGTTCATCATTGTCGATATAGGCAATGGCCTCTTCCAGGCTCATACGCACAGGGGTTGTAAGGGTGACGGCGTCATCCTTGCCACTGGCCCGCACATTGGAGAGCTTCTTGCCCTTCAGCGGATTGACCTCCAGATCATTGGGGCGGTTATGCTCACCAATGATCATGCCCTGATACACCTGCTCCTGCGCACCGATGAAAAACTTGCCGCGATCCTCCAGATTATAAATCGCGTAAGGCACCGATTGCCCGTCTTCCATCGAGATCAGCACCCCCGCGCGGCGGCCCTCGATTTTGCCCTTGTAGGGGGCCCATTCATGGAACACGCGGTTGATCACCCCGGTGCCGCGGGTATCGGTGAGGAATTGCCCGTGATAGCCGATCAGGCCGCGGCTGGGCACATGGGCCACGATGCGGGTTTTGCCCGCCCCGCCGGCCCGCATTTCCACCACCTCGCCCTTGCGCTGGGTGAGCTTCTCGATCACCGCGCCGGTATATTCGTCGTCCACGTCGATGGTGGCTTCCTCGATGGGCTCGCAGCGCACCCCGTCGATGTCCCGGAACAGCACGCGCGGGCGGGAGATGGACAGCTCGAACCCCTCGCGGCGCATGTTTTCGATCAGCACCCCCATTTGCAACTCGCCACGGCCTGCCACCTCGAAAGCCTCGCCGCCCGGGCTGTCGCTGACCTTGATCGCCACATTGGACTCGGCTTCCTTCAAAAGCCGATCCCGAATCACGCGGGATTGCACCTTGTCACCGTCCCGCCCCGCAAGCGGTGAGGTGTTAATGCCGAAGGTTACAGTGATGGTGGGCGGGTCAATCGGCTGGGCCGGAATGGCCTCCGAAACCGATTTGTCGCAGAGCGTATCGGCCACGGTGGCCTTGCTCATGCCCGCGATAGACACAATATCCCCCGCCTCGGCCTGCTCTATCGCCACCTGCTCCAGCCCGCGATAAGCCAGCACCTTGGTTATGCGGAAATTCTCGATCAGCTCGCCGTCGCGGCTCAGCGCCTTGATCTGGTCGCCCGCCTTGGCGGTGCCGGATTCAACGCGCCCCGTCAGGATGCGGCCAAGGAAGGAATCGCCACCCAGGGTGGTGGCCAACATGCGGAAGGGCTCGTCCTTATGGGCGATTTGCGCGGGGGCGGGCACGTGGTCGATGATCAGTTGAAACAGGTCATCGAGGTTTTCGCGCGGGCCGTTAAGCTCTTTGTCCGCCCAACCGGCGCGGCCCGAGGCATAGAGCATGGGAAAATCCAGTTGCTCGTCGGTGGCGTCAAGATTGGCAAACAGGTCAAAGCATTTGTCATGGGCGGCGTCGGGCTCGCCGTCGGGCTTGTCCACCTTGTTGATCACCACAATCGGCTTCAGCCCCAGCGCCAGCGCCTTGGCGGTTACGAATTTGGTTTGTGGCATCGGGCCTTCGGCGGCGTCCACCAGCAAAACCACACCGTCAACCATGCTAAGAATCCGCTCCACCTCGCCGCCGAAATCGGCGTGGCCGGGGGTGTCCACAATGTTGATCCGCGTGCCTTTCCAGACAATCGAGGTGGCTTTGGCCAGAATGGTAATGCCGCGCTCGCGCTCTAGGTCGTTGCTGTCCATGGCGCGCTCTTGCGTCGCCTCGTTCTCACGGTAGACCCCCGATTGCTTCAGCATTTCATCCACAAGCGTGGTTTTCCCGTGGTCCACGTGGGCAATAATCGCGACGTTTCGCAAATCCATCATTCCGGCCTTTTCAAAAAAAGAGCGGGGCGAGCCCGCAGCCCTCCCCGTTTCCCCGCCCGCATACGAAATAATGCGGGCAATGGCAAGTATGGGCTTGCCTTTTATTGCTGCACCGCGTCAATTCGGTGCAACAAAGGGGGAAATATGATGAAAGCCATGCAAATTCACACACTTGGGGCACCGATGGAAATGGTGGAGCTGCCCCGCCCTGCCCCGGCGCGCGGCGAGGTTCTGGTGCGGGTGCACGCTTGTGGCATCAACTTTGGCGATACGCTGATTGTCGAGGGGAAATATCAGGAAAAATTCGAGCCCCCCTTCACCCCGGGCATGGAGATTTGCGGCACGGTGGAGGCGCTCGGCGCGGGGGTGGAAAGCCCCGCAGTGGGCACCCGCATCGGCGCTTACGGCGGCGCGGGCGGGCTGGCGGAGTATACCTGCATAGCGGCGGATCGCTGCGTGGAGGTGCCTGAAAGCATGAGCAATGAAGAGGTTGCGGCTTTTCTGGTGGCTTACGGCACCAGCCACCTTGCTCTGGAGCGGGCGGGGCTGAAAGCGGGCGAAACCCTGCTGGTGCTTGGCGCATCCGGCGGCGTGGGCCTGACCGCCGTTGAGTTGGGCAAGCTGGCGGGGGCCAGGGTGATCGCCGTGGCGCGGTCAGCCGAAAAGCTGGCGGTGTGCAAGGCGGCGGGGGCGGACCATCTGGTGAATTCCGAAACCGATGACATCCGCGCGGTGGTCAAGGCGCTTGGTGGCGCGGATGTGGTTTATGACCCGGTGGGCGGCGCGCAATTCAAGGCGGCCCTGCGCGCCTGCAACCCGCTGGCCCGCATCATCCCGCTGGGCTTTGCCTCGGGCGACATCCCGCAGATTCCCGCCAATATATTGCTGGTGAAAAACATCACGGTGATCGGCTATTACTGGGGCGGCTACACGGTGTTTGCGCCGCAAATCCTCACCGACAGCTTCAGGGAGCTTTTCAGGATTTACGCCACCGGCGCGCTCAAACCCTATATCAGCCATGTGTTGCCGCTTGAACAGGCCAACGAGGCGCTGACCCTGCTGAAAAAGCGCAAATCCACCGGCAAAGTCGTGGTCCGGATTTAGCGCTGCGGGCGCGGCCCGCAAATCCTTCACACCTACAGTTCAAAGCCCCAGACACGTCCCTGTAGACGCGTCTAAATAGACGCGTCTAATTTGACGCGTAAAATCTTACGCGTCTGCGGAAGGTGTGGCCGCGCAGAAGGTTTGCTTAATGATGAGTGCAATGGCGATAGGTTCAACAGGCCGCAGGCCAATCTTGCCGCCCCCGCTGAGGCCCTGAATCAAAAAATACGAAGTGGTGCTGCCGGAGAGAATTGAACTCTCGACCTCTCCCTTACCAAGGGAGTGCTCTACCTCTGAGCTACGGCAGCAATGGGCGTCTTCTAGCCAAAAACCCGCAGGGTTCACAAGCGCTTTTTTGCCTCGGGCGGAAAAAACAACGGCACGGCGTTTTTAGCGGCGAATTGCCACCAATACCCCGATGATAATAAGCGGTGCGGCGATCAGAAACGAGGCCGTGAGCGGCTCGGAAAGTAGCAGCATCCCACCCGCCAGCGCGATGATCGGGACGGCAAGCTGCAATATGGCGGCGGTCGAGGCCCTGATACGCGGCAGAAGGCTATACCAGAGCGCATAGCCCAGCCCCGAGGCCAGCGCGCCCGAGGCAACCGCCAGGCCCACGCCCTGCGGGCTAACGCCTGCCCTATCCGGCACCACCAGCCACAGCCCCGCCGCCAGCGGGGCCGCCAGCACAAAGGTGCTGGCACTGGCAGGCAGGGGCCGCCCCACCGCCCTGCCACGCAGTGAATAAACGCCCCAGCCAAGCGCCGCCATGGCCATAAGCCCCGCGCCCAGCACATCGGGCCGCCCCGCCTTGGGCCCGAACAGCAGCCCCAGGCCCAGTAGCGCCAGCCCCGCGCCCAGCCAGCGGCGCGCGGGCAGCGTCTCTCCCGTCAGCAGCGCCCCGGCAAACATCGTCACCTGCACACCGCCAAACAGGATCAGCGCCCCCGTGCCGGTATCTAGCCACAGATAGGCATAGGAAAACCCCACCACATAGGTGAGCAACGCGGCGCTGGAAACCACACTCCCTTTAGGCAGCAGCGCCCGCCGCTGGCCTGTGGCCAAGGTCAGCGCCAGCAACACCCCTGCCCCCGATACCAGCCGGATAGCCCCGAAGGCCGCCGGCCCAATCGCCCCCGTCGCCAGCGCCATCCGCACCAGAACCGAGTTGGCGGCAAAGGCAGTGAGCGTAAAAACAGTGAGCAATATAAGGCGCATAGCTTAGGTAAGCCTATTACCTGACCGATTGCACGTCACCTTTCCGCGAGGCACCGCTGGACCATTGCCGCATATTTGCTATAGAAGCAGGTATGAGCGAGCAGAAAGCCAAAAAAGCAGCCAGGCCGCAAACGGCGAAAGAGGCCAGAGAAGCGCGGATGAAAGCCGCGCTCAGGGCCAATTTGCAGCGGCGCAAGGGGCAGGCGCGGGCGCGCAAAGCGCAGGAAAAGGACGGGCAGGATGGATAAAATTATCGTCAGAGGCGGCAACACGCTCAATGGCAGCATCGAGATTGCGGGCGCGAAAAACGCCTGCCTCACCCTGATGCCCGCCGCGCTTTTGAGTGCCGAGCCCCTCACCCTCACCAACGCCCCGCGCTTGTCCGACATCGCCACCATGACCGAGCTGCTCGAATCACTGGGCTGCGAGGTGGCCTCCATGCAGAAGGGCCGCGTGCTGGTGCTGGGAACCGAGCGCATCAGCAACCACACCGCCCATTATGACATTGTGCGCAAAATGCGCGCCTCGATTCTGGTGCTTGGCCCAATGCTGGCGCGCGATGGGGAAGCGGTGGTCTCCCTGCCCGGCGGCTGTGCCATTGGCGCGCGCCCGGTGGACATCCACCTGAAAGGGCTGGAGGCCTTGGGCGCGGACCTCGACCTGCGCGACGGCTACGTGCACGCCAAGGCGCCAAACGGGCTGATCGGCGCGGACTATACCCTGCCCTTTGCCAGCGTTGGGGCCACGGAAAACCTGCTGATGGCGGCCACGCTCGCCAAGGGCACCACGGTGCTGCGAAATGTAGCCCGCGAGCCGGAAATCGTTGATTTGGCCGAATGCCTGCGCGCCATGGGGGCGGATATTGAGGGCGAAGGCACCGAGGTGCTGACCATCCACGGTGTCGAAACGTTGCACGGCGCCACCCACCGCGTGGTCACCGACCGCATTGAGCTTGGCACCTATATGATCGCGCCGGTGATTGCGGGCGGCGAGGTCGAACTGATCGGCGGGCGGCGGGACCTGCTGGAAGCGTTTTGCGCCAAGCTGGAGGCGGCGGGGGCGGTGATTTCCGAGAGCGATAACGGGCTGGTGGTCAGCCGTAACGGGCCGATAAAACCGGTGGATATCGTTACCGAAGTGCACCCGGGCTTTCCGACCGATCTGCAAGCGCAAATGATGGCCTTGCTGTGCCTCTCCAACGGCACCTCGGTGCTGGAAGAAAAGATTTTCGAGAACCGCTTCATGCACGCCCCCGAATTGATGCGAATGGGGGCCAATATCGAGGTGCACGGGGGCACGGCTACGGTTAAGGGCGTGGCGGCCCTTAAGGGCGCACCGGTTATGGCCACCGACCTGCGGGCCTCGGTCTCGCTGATTCTGGCGGGGCTGGCCG
>JALWPC010000223.1 GCA_026995265.1 Paracoccaceae bacterium | reverse complement strand
AAAACCGCTGGGCATGGAGGCCACCGACCTTGAAAGCGTGGAACGCGCGCAAAGGCTCTCCGAGATTTCCGCGTTGAAAAACAAAGATGTAAGATTCAAATAACCCGAAAAGGACAAGCAAAATGAGCACTCCAGAAGAGCAGATCAAAGCCGACATCAGCAATAACGATGTTGTTTTCTATATGAAAGGCACCAAGGATGCCCCTCAATGCGGCTTCTCCAGCCGTATCGCGGGCGTGCTGAACTTTTTGGGCGTTGATTATAAAGACGTCAACGTGCTGGCCGATGAGGGCATCCGCCAGGGCATTAAGGATTTCTCCGACTGGCCCACCATCCCGCAGCTTTATGTAAAGGGCGAGTTTGTGGGCGGCTGCGATATTGTCACCGAAATGGTGCTGTCGGGTGAGCTGGACACGCTGTTTGAAGAAAAAGGCATCGCGTTTAGTAAGGAAGCCGCCGATAAAGTGCGCGAAGCCAACGCCTAAGCCCCGCCGAGGCGAAGCCGAGGCCACCGCCCAAACGTCTATACCCTGTTGCGCAGCAACGGGGTGTAGGCGGAGGGTTCCCTGCTGAGGGTCGAGGGATGCACCTAGCCGCAAGCCAGGTGCGCCTTTGCTTCGGGGAGGCCATGAGTCACGTGTTTGTGGCACGGTTCGCGCCCGCCCCCCGCTCAGCAAAGGCGCGTTTTTGCAGGCAAAAACGGGTAGCCCTCACGGGCGGTGGCCTCGCTGCGCTCGGTGGGTATAGACCAAACGCTATGGGAAAGGCCGCGCCGCCGGAGCGCGGCCTTTGGCGTTCAGGCTGTTGCAAACAGGCGCGGCGTGAAGAACCCGCTGTCTTTATACCGATGCAGGGTTTTGGCTACGGCCAGAATGGCAAGGTCCGCTAATGGTTCCAGTAGGATCACCGACATATAGGCCACGCCGAAGCTGGCCACATTGGCGAGGTTCTCGGCCCCAAATCCTTGGCCATAGAGCGCCCAAAAGGTCACCCAGCTTACAATCCCCGCCTGAAAGCTGGTGGAAAGCTTGAGCGCCTGCGTGTAGGTGATGTCCTTATAAGCAGTGCCCTTCGGGATGATCCGCGCCGCCAGCAGGCTCATGGCATAGAGCGGCAGCAGCAATGTGGTGACGTTCATGCCGTATTGCGGCAGATCAGAGGGCACGAAGAACAGCCCCTGCAGCAACAGGCCGACGGCGAGGCCGATCATCGCCGGGGCGCGGCCAAATAGCAAAAACAGCGTGGAGCCAAGGATCAGGTGCACCTCGGACACCCCCACCGGCTGGTGCGGCAAGAGTTGAAAAAAACTGAACACTGCACCCGTGGTGATCAGGCTGCGGCTGGCCAGCGAAGCTAAGCCGTTGGTTTTAATGGTGTCCACGGCCAGCTTGGCGGTCAGGCCAAGCGCCCCTGTAGCGGTGGCATAGGCCAGCACCATTTTTGCGCCGCTCACGACGCCCGGTTCGATATGCATGATGTATCCTTTACGTTGGCGCACGACCCCGTGCGCGGTTGAGATAAAGCACGCGGGAACGGATGGCCAAAACCATAGGAACCGCCCGCCGCAGTGCCGTTTTAACCACTTGGCCGGTCTCCGGGCTTATGCGCTGGCTTTCACCAAACGGGCCGCCTTCCCATGCTTGCTCGTTGCACAGTGGCATATGGCCAGTTTTCACGCATCTACCGTTGCGGGGGCAGCGTCGGCATTGCTTGTAAAAGCGCACCGATCTTCCCGTTTCACCTGAGCGGGTATCCCGAACAGGCACCTAATGGATGGGCAAAGATTACGGTAGGGGGAAGGTTATGTCAAGCGCCTCGACACGGGCCGCGAGCACGATGTTTGCAGCGCGGCGCGGGCGCGACCTTGCCACGCAAAACCACACTAGGCGCGCCGCCACCGAGCGCAGCGAGGCCACCGCCCAAACGTCTATACCCTGTTGCGCAGCAACGGGGTGTAGACGGAGGGTTCCCTGCTGAGGGTCGAGGGATGCACCTAGCCGCAAGCCAGGTGCGCCTTTGCTTCGGGGAGGCCATGAGTCACGTGTTTGTGGCACGGTTCGCGCCCGCCCCCCGCTCAGCAAAGGCGCGTTTTTGCAGGCAAAAACGAGTAGCCCTCACGGGCGGTGGCCTCGCTGCGCTCGGTGGGGATAGCCCGAAGATCTGCCTATGCCGATGTGTCAATCATCGCTTCAAGCTTGGCAACACTCTTGGCAAGGCTTTCCGTAACCGCCTCGGAATTGCTGAACAAATCCTCTTCCGGTAACGCGGGGGTTTTGTTCATCTCAACCGTCATCGCCGCCAGTTTGGCTTCGCTTTCCAGCAGCCGGTCTTCCAGCGTTTTCAGCCGTGTTTCACCAAGCTTACATGCCGTTTCCATCTCTTTGGTGCGGTCCGCCAGCATCAGGCCGGCCATGAGCAGCATACGCGATTCCGGCACCCGCCCTATGGCATCTTCCAGGCGGCGCGCCTCGACCGCCAGCATTTCAGCGGCCACTTTCAGGCTGTCCTCTTCCCCGGGGTCACAGGCGACCTCAAAGGTGCGCCCGCCGATTTCAAGCGTAATTTCAGGCATTGTCTTCGGCCTCCATCAAGGGTTTCAGGTGGGCCAGCAGCGTATCGAGTTCCGCCATATCGGCCTTGCGCTTTTCCTTCAGCATCTCCAGCTCGGCCCGCAAATCAAGGATTTCCCGCGCATCGGCCTTGCTTTGCAGGCTCAGGGTGTCCACCGCCGCCGCCAGCCTTCTGGCCAATGTTTCCAGATCATCCATGCACGCCTCCCAAAGCCCGAATCGTGTGTAGTCCGTATAATAGCGCCAATTTCCAAATTTTCCGCTCTTTATTATATTCTGCAGTGATCGTGTGGCTCAAGGCCGCGCGTGTATATATTGTTAAACATTAAACTACAAAAGCGGCGCTTGCACAATTTACACTCTTCATTCACAATCGGGGCGGACACTTTGAAGGGGGTGCGACATGAACACACGCTGGGCACTCGGTATATTCCTTTTAATACTCGGCATTTTTGCGCTAGACCATTTCTATCTGGAATGGAACCTGCCTGTGGTATTGGGAACCCTGCTGGTGCGCGTCCTCGACTGGATGGCGATCTGGCGATAATCCCGCAGGCGCAACGGGAGTATAAAATGAGCTGGAAAACCCTGGATGACATGTCGCTGGGCGGCAAAACCGTGATGACCCGCGTGGATATTAACGTGCCGGTGGAAGATGGCCGCGTCACCGACGCCACGCGGATTGAACGGATCAAACCGACGATTGACGATATTCTGAAAGCGGGCGGCAAACCGGTGCTGCTGGCCCATTTCGGCCGCCCCGGGGGCAAGCCGGACCCGGCCTTCAGCCTGGCGCAGATCAAGGATGCGCTGGCCGAAACCCTCGGCCACCCCGTAGCGTTCTGCGCCGAGACCGTGGGCGACACCGCCAAAGCCGCCATTGCCGCCCTGCCCGAGGGCAGCGTTTTGCTTCTGGAAAACACCCGTTTCAACGCTGGCGAGACCAAAAACGACCCCGATTTTGCCGCCGCGCTGGCCGCCCTCGGCGATGTGTATTGCAACGACGCCTTTTCCGCCGCGCACCGCGCCCACGCCTCCACCGAGGGCATTGCCCGCCTGTTGCCCGCCTGCGCCGGCCGGTTGATGCAGGCCGAGTTAAGCGCCCTTGAATCGGCGCTTTCCAAGCCCGAGCACCCTGTGGTGGCCGTGGTTGGCGGCGCGAAAGTCTCCACCAAGCTGGACCTTCTGGGCAACCTTATTCCAAAGGTGGACCAGATCGTCATCGGTGGCGGCATGGCCAACACCTTCCTTGCTGCCCAAGGCATTGATGTTGGAAAATCTCTTTGCGAACATGACCTTGCGGACACAGCCCGTGAGATTATGGCGCGCGCCAAAGCCGCCAATTGCCAGCTTATCCTGCCGGTTGATGTGGTGGTGGCTTGGGAATTTGCCGCCAACACCAAGAACGAAACCGTCGCCGCCGATGCCTGCCCCGCCGATGCGATGATCCTGGATGCGGGCCCCAAATCGGTTGAGGAGGTCGGCAAGGTGTTTGCCGCTGCCAAAACGCTGGTCTGGAATGGCCCGCTGGGGGCGTTCGAGATCGAACCCTTCAACATGGCCACCGACGCCGCCGCCCTGAAGGCCGCCGAGCTGACCCGCGCGGGCAGCCTGCGCTCGGTGGCCGGTGGCGGGGATACCGTGGCGGCGCTGAACAATTCCGGCGCGGCCAAGGATTTTAGCTATATCTCCACCGCTGGCGGCGCGTTCCTTGAGTGGCTGGAAGGCAAAACCCTGCCCGGTGTGGCCGCGCTCGAGGGCTAGGCCCCAAGGCTCCCCGCCCCCCCGGGGAGCCACATTTTTGCAACTATTTGCCTAAAAAATGTCGATTTGGGATTCACAAACCGAATCAGGTCTGCCATGATTCGGTTATCCGGCGTCAGATCGGGGTTTTGAGGCAGATTTATGAGTGAAACGCGAAAATCAGGCAATCTGGTCGGCTATGGGGCCTCTGCCCTTGTGCTTGGCCTCGTTGCGTATTTCGCCTACACGGCCATTCAGGGGCCGTATGGGGTGCTAAGCCTTTATAAAATCGAAGAAAAAGAAGCCCGCCTGCAAGCGCAGCTTGACGGGCTGGTGGCTGAGCGCAAAGCGGCGCAAAACCGCACCCGCCGCTTGTCAGACAAATATCTGGACCTGGACCTGCTCGATGAAC
This sequence comes from Paracoccaceae bacterium, assembly GCA_026995265.1. GTDB lineage: Bacteria > Pseudomonadota > Alphaproteobacteria > Rhodobacterales > Rhodobacteraceae > UBA3077. The sequence goes on along the minus strand of JALWPC010000223.1, from coordinate 1,462 downwards.
AGGCCCGCAAAGTGCTGGGCCTTATCCGCGGTGACGAAATAATCGTGCAGTAACCCCGCCCGCTGTGAAGCAATGTTGTTTTGCATACCCCCATGCAAAAATTGCATGTGACAAGCCGCCACCCTGCTGTATAATGATAGTTAACCGTTAAACTATCATGGGGGCCCCGCATGGCCAAAGCCAAAAAAGCGAATGTGAACGCCGAGGAGTTGCTGGAATTCTACCGTAAAATGCTGCTGATACGCCGCTTTGAGGAGAAGGCCGGCCAGCTATACGGCATGGGGCTTATTGGCGGATTTTGCCACCTGTATATCGGGCAGGAGGCGATTGTGGTGGGGCTGGAGGCCACGGCCAAGGAGGGGGATGAGCGCATCACCTCTTACCGTGACCACGGCCATATGCTGGCCTGTGGGATGGACCCGAACGGCGTCATGGCCGAGCTGGCGGGGCGCGAGGGGGGCTATTCCCGCGGCAAGGGCGGCTCGATGCATATGTTCTCGAAAGAGAAGAACTTTTATGGCGGCAACGGCATTGTGGGGGCGCAAGTGCCCCTTGGCACCGGCCTCGCATTTGCCAACTGGTATCGCGAGAATGACAATGTGAGCTTCACCTATTTCGGCGATGGTGCGGCCAATCAGGGGCAGGTTTACGAGGCTTTTAACATGGCGAGCCTGTGGCAGCTTCCGGTGGTCTATGTGATCGAGAACAACAAATACGCCATGGGGACGAGCCTGCAACGGGCCTCCTCCACGCCGGACCTTTACACCCGTGGCGAGGCCTTCGGCATCCCCGGGGAAAAGGTCGACGGGATGGATGTGCAGGCGGTGAAGGCGGCGGGCGAAAAGGCGGTGGCCCATTGCCGCGCGGGCAAAGGGCCCTATATTCTGGAGATGAACACCTATCGCTATCGCGGGCATTCCATGTCGGACCCCGCCAAATACCGCACCCGTGAAGAGGTGCAGAAGGTGAAGGAGGAGCGGGACCCGATCGACCATCTGCGCGAGATCCTGATCACCGGCGAGCACGCCACCGAGGCCGACCTGAAGGGGATTGATAAAGAGATCAAAAAGGTGGTGATCGCGGCGGCTGACTTTGCCACCGCCAGCCCCGAGCCGGATGTGTCCGCGCTTTACACAGACATTTTGGCGGAGGTTTAACCGATGGCGACCAATATTCTTATGCCCGCCCTTTCCCCCACCATGGAAGAAGGCACGCTGGCCAAATGGCTGGTGAAGGAGGGGGATGCGGTGGAATCCGGTGACATCCTTTGCGAGATCGAAACCGACAAGGCGACGATGGAATTCGAGGCGGTGGATGACGGCATTATCGGCAAGATTCTGGTGGCCGAGGGCACCGAGGGCGTCAAGGTAAATGAACCGATTGCCGTGCTGGTGGAGGACGGCGAAAGCGCCGATGCCACCCCCGCCGCCACCGAGGCCCCGGCGCCCACCGAGCCCGCCGC
>JALWPC010000222.1 GCA_026995265.1 Paracoccaceae bacterium | reverse complement strand
AACAACACCATCACCTTTACGCAGCAATATTTCATCATGCGCTCGCAAGGGGCCAAGCCCGACGTGTTCGGCAATATCATGGCCCCGTTCCGGAAAAAGAAAGAGGACTGAATGGGCACGGTCCGCACCCTTTATTGCCACCCGATCAAAGGCGTTGGCCGCCATATGCTGGAGGAGGTGCACCTGACGGCGGGCGAGACCATGCCGGAGGACCGGATCTGGGCCGTCACCCACGAGGCCAGCACGTATGACCCCGCCGCCCCCGGGTGGGTGAGCTGCAACAACTTCATTCGCGGGGCCAAAGCGCCCAACCTGCAGGGGATAGAGCTTTACCGCACCCCCAAGGGCTACGGCCTGCTGCATAATGCAGAAATCACCCCCTTCGAGTTTGACCCGGAGGACGCAGCTCAGCACGAAGGCTTCCTGCGCTGGCTCACCCGCTTCATCCCCGAAAACCGTGCTCAGCCCAGGGCGCTGGTGCGGGCCAGGCCGCGCGGGATGACCGACAGCGCCTTTCCGTCAATCTCGATCCACACCACCGCCTCGCTGGCGGCGTTGAGCGCGGCGACGGGCAGGCCCGTAGAACCTGAGCGCTTTCGCGGCAATATCTGGCTGGAGGGCTTTGACGCGTGGGAAGAGCGCGGCTGGATTGGCAAGCGCATCCGCATCGGCGCGGCCGAGCTGGAGGTGCGCGAACATATCGGCCGCTGCGTGGCGACCACCGCCAACCCCGATAGCGGCAAGCAGGATATAGACACGCTCACGCTGCTGGAAAAGCACTGGGGCCACACGCAATTCGGCGTTTACGCCGAGGTGGTCAAATCCGGTCGCGTGGCGCTGGGCGATAAGGCAGAGCTGCTGTGACCCTGCCATTCCCCCTGGTGGACCCCCCCGAACCCATGGCGCTGGAGCGGGGCCGCAAGCTGTTTGCCGGCCAAAGCGACTTTCTGAAAGGCGTGGTGGCGATGGACGGCATGCCGCCGGCGGACCGGATAGAAGTGTGCTTTGCGGGGCGCTCCAATGTGGGCAAATCCAGCCTGATTAACGCGCTGACGGGCCGCAAGGCCCTGGCGCGCACCTCCAACACCCCGGGCCGCACCCAGGAGATCAACTTTTTCACCCTGCAGGACAGTCACTATCTGGTGGACTTGCCGGGCTATGGCTTTGCCAATGCGCCCCTGCCTGTGGTGGAAAAGTGGCAACGCCTGCTGAAAGCCTATCTTTCCGGCCGCGCCACCCTGCGCCGCGTGTTTATGCTGATCGACAGCCGCCATGGGCCAAAGGCCGTGGATGAGGAGATCATGGAATTGCTCGGCACGGCGGCGGTGACATTCCAGGTGGTGCTCACCAAGGTTGATAAGCCCAAGACGGGCGAGTTTTCCAGAGTGCTGGAAAAAACCCGCAAAGTGCTGCAAAATTACCCCGCCGCCTATCCCGAGATCATCGCGACCTCGTCGGAAAAAGGCACAGGGCTGGAGATTTTGCGGAGCACGATTGCGACGATGGCGTAGGGCAGCATCGGGCTTTTCAGCCCTGGTTCCAAGCCTGAAGACATGTGCATAAATTCTAACCTCCCCGCACCAAGGTGTAGGCGGGGAGCCTGCGATTCATTTATACATGCTTCTGTAGACATGTCATTTATGACATGTCTACAGAAGCATGTACTGGATGGCCGGAAGGCCGACAACTCTTGGGAGGGCGGACGAAGCTCCCCCGCTCAAGCCTTTTACCAGGCCGCCAGCTTCCGGTGCTAAAGCACCGGACCGCGCCTCGCCTTCGGCTCGGCGGGCGGCGCGTTAGGGGGGTGCAATGCTTGGCGAGATTGCACCCGCGCCGCGCTGCGCGTGCCGTGCTTGTGGCGGGTGTTTCCTGGGGTGGATATGCGGAACTGTCCTGACGCAGAACAGGAAATGCGACATTGGGGATATGCGTCTATCAGAACCGGACTCAAAATTGGGTCGTCTGGCTAAATATGACATGTCTACAGGGACATGCATTGGGATGGCCGGAAAGCGACGGAACAAGGGGGCGACAGCCGATGTTACCCCACCAGCTTCCGGTGCTGAAGCACCGGACCCACGCCTCGCCTTCGGCTCGGCGGGCGGCGCGTCAAGTATTGCATTGTGTGGCGAGGCCTTGCCCGCGCCGCGTTGCGAGTGCCGCGCTTGTGGCGGGGTTTCAAACCGTATCCGGCACCCCGTGAATCCGGCGTCCATCCGTCGGGATGCCCGCTCCCATTCCACAATTCCCTTGAAATGCCCCCTTTTATCCGGCACTAAACCGCGTAAAGCTGAACGGCACCAAAAGGGGCACCCTCAAATGGAGAAATCATCCGCCATGGATCGTGACTGGACCGCCACCGCCCGCACCCTGTCCGAGGCCCTGCCGTTTTTGCAACGCTATGACGGGGCCACGGTGGTGATCAAGTTCGGCGGCCACGCCATGGGAGATGACGCGGCGATGGAGCAGTTCGCGCGCGACATTGTTCTGATGAAGCAAACCAATGTGCACCCTGTGATCGTGCATGGCGGCGGGCCGATGATTAACGCGATGCTGGACAAGCTCGGGGTGAAATCCGCGTTTGTCAACGGCAAGCGGGTGACGGATGCGGCCACCATGGAGGTGGTTGAGATGGTGCTGTCGGGCGCGGTCAACAAGCGGATTGTGGCGGCGATCAACGCGCAGGGCGGCAAGGCGGTGGGGCTGTCGGGCAAGGATGCCAGGCTGATCACCTGTGAGCCCGCCGACGCCGCCCTTGGGCTGGTGGGCAAACCGGTGGAGGTGGACCCGTCTGTCATCACCGCGTTCAGGGGCACCGACTTCATCCCCGTGGTCGCCCCCATCGGCGCGGGCCGCAAGGGCGAGACCTATAACATCAACGGCGACACCGCCGCAGGGGCCATTGCCGCCGCGCTCAATGCCGACCGCCTGCTGCTGCTCACCGATGTGGCGGGGGTGAAGGATGCCGATGGCGATGTGGTCACCGAGCTGACACCGGAAACCGTGCGCCAGCTCACCGATGAGGGCATTATCGCCGGGGGCATGATCCCGAAAACCGAAACCGCCCTGCAGGCGATTGCCGGCGGGGTGCGGGCCGTGGTCATCCTTGACGGGCGCGCGCCCCATGCCTGCCTGCTGGAACTGTTCACCCCCCACGGGGCAGGCAGCCTGATCCGGCGGGCGGAGTAGCTTTCTGCGAACAGCAGTCCTGAATGGCACCCGGCAAAGGAAACCCCATGAATTTTCTACGCTTTCTGTTAATCTTCGCCATCGCTGTGTTTGGCGGTGTCGGCAACGCCATAGCGCAATCCACAACCACCGTGGCCTATCGCCCCGATCTTGGTGAAGCATCCCCCTTGCTCGACATTTACAGCTTTGACGGGGCCGCCAACGCACCGGTGGTGATTTTCGTGCATGGCGGCACATGGCAGACCGGCCAGCGCCAGCAAGGGCCAAACAAGATAGGCTTGTTTAACAATGCCGGGTTTGTCTATGTTTCTATAGACTACCGCCTTGTGCCCGAAGTGCGCATTGAAGATGAACTGGTCGATGTGGAATACGCGGTGAAATGGGTGAGTGACCATATCGGGCAATATGGCGGCAACGGGCAGAACTTGCATCTGTTTGGCCATTCAGCGGGTGCGCATCTGGTCACGATGCTGGCCATTGCTCCACGCAGCGTGGCGCGGTCACTCGTGCAATCGGGGGCGGTGCGCTCGGTCTATGCCAGCGATCTGCATACCTATGATTTCCTGAGCTTTGCCCAAAGCATGGGCGCGCATATGCCCCCTGCCTATACCCGCGCCATCGGCTCCGATCTTGCTCGAATAGCCACTTTGTCCCCGCTACAAAATATCAGCCCCTCGCGCCGGTCTCCCGATTTCCTGATCAGCTTTTCGGCGCAACGCAACAGCGCTGAACTGCGGCGCAACAGCGCCAATGCCTTCGCCGAGGCCCTGCGTGCGGCAGGCGGGCGGGCAGAGGTTTTTGACGGCAGCCGCTATAACCATAAAACCATTATCCGCGCTGTGGGCACCGAGCCCGATATTTCCGACGCGATAATCAGGTTTTTCAAAACCCATGCGGGGTAAAGCGCCACCGAGCGCAGCGAGGCCACGGCCCGTCAGGGCAACGGGCGGCTTGCCGCCCCGCGCCGCCGAGGTGGGGTGAACCAAGGACGGCGCAGCCGACGACTTCACCTCGCCGAGGCGGCGCGACACTGGCGCTGGCATGGTCTCGAAACAAATTCAACATCACGAATATATCTCGCGCTTGTGACTTGAATTCCCGCGCCCAAACCGCCATCTTGCCGCCATGGAACACGAAACCACCCTCCGCCTTGGCGTCTTTCTGGGGCTGTTTGCCCTGTTTGGCATCCTGGAATTCCTCTTCCCCCGCCGCGCGCGGGTGCAGAGCCAACTTACGCGCTGGACCACCAACTGGCTGCTGCTGGTGATTTACAGCTTTGTGGTGCGGGGCATGGGGTTGCTGACCCCCGTTATTGTGGCCACGGGGGCGGCGGCCCATGCGGCCGACAACGGATGGGGGCTGTTTAACATGGTGGAGCTGCCGGTGTGGCTGGAAATCACCCTCTCGATCATCATTCTGGACTGGGCGATCTGGTTCCAGCACCTTGTCACCCACAAAATCCCGTTCCTGTGGCGCTTCCACCGGGTGCACCATTCGGACAGGGACCTCGACGTCTCCTCGGGCTTTCGCTTCCACCCTGTGGAAATCGTGCTGTCCATGCTCTACAAGGTGGCGCTGGTCTACCTGCTGGGCGCGCCCGTGATTGCGGTGATCGTCTTCGAGGTCATCCTGAACGGCGCGGCAATGTTTAACCACGCTAACATCAACCTGCCGAAATCACTGGATAAAATCATTCGCACCGTCATCGTGACCCCCGACATGCACCGCATCCACCATTCTGACATCCGCGCCGAGCATGACAGCAATTACGGCTTCTCGGTGTCAATCTGGGACCACCTGTTCCGCACCTTCACCGCCGAGCCCAAGGGCGGGCATGAGGGCATGACCGTGGGCCTGCGCTGGCAGGATGACGAAACGGCAAAGCTGGTCTGGGCCCTGAAGCTGCCTGCAGATAAATTGTAGACAATCCACGCCATCGGGGGCAAGCTTGCGGGGCAAGCAAAAGGAGCCGCCCCATGAAACGCCTGATCCTGATCCGCCATGCGAAATCGAGCTGGTCCAGCGGGGCGGCGGATGACCAAACGCGCCCCTTGAACGACCGTGGCCGCGCGGCGGCGGGAAAGGTGGGGAACTGGCTGAAGAGGGAGGGCTATGTGCCGGATCAGGTGCTCTCTTCCAACGCCACGCGCTGTGCGCAGACATGGGAGGGCATTGCGGCGGCGCTGGGGGCCAGCCCTGAGGTGAGCTTTCAGGAAGCGCTTTACCTTGCCAACGCGCAAGCCATGCTTTCAGTGCTGCAAGGGGCCACGGGGAACACGGTGTTGATGCTTGGCCATATGCCCGGCATCGGCGCATTCGCCCGTGATCTGCGCCGCGACCCGCCGCCGGCGCACGCGGCCTTTCGGAAATACCCGACGGGGGCGGTCACGGTGCTGGATTTCAAGGCGGAACGCTGGGCGGATGTGCAGATGGGCACAGGGAAGTTTGTGACCTATACCGCACCGCGTGCTTTGCCTTAAGCGATATAGCCAGTTGCTCCATTTTGAGTGCGGTCCTTATGTGCGCATATCCCCCGTGTCGATTTTCATGTTCTGCGTCAGGACGGTTCCGCACATCCGCCCCAGGCAACACCTGCCACAAGCGCAGACTTCGCAGCGCGGCGCGGGTGCGATCCCGCCAGGCAGTGCAATAGCTGACGCGCCGCCCCGCCGAGCCGAAGGCGAGGCGTGGGTCCGGTGCTTCAGCACCGGAAAAACCGCGGCCTTCGGTGTTTTGCCAGCCCAGGCACCGGCCAGTGAGCTATAGCATTTCGACTTCACATTGAGGCACCCATCTTGATTCATATAGACTCGAAACGCCATAAGAATTCCAACCGCCCGATCAATACATGCCTCTGTAGACATGTCTTATTTAACATGTCTACAGAGGCATGTATCAGAATGCCGAAGTATCGGCAGGCGCCAACGCCCAAACAGGCCAAGGCACCCTAACCCCGACATCTTTGGCTGCCCCCGTGGCGGGGCTGGTTGCAACCGGGATC
>JALWPC010000221.1 GCA_026995265.1 Paracoccaceae bacterium | reverse complement strand
AGGTGATTTTCATGTCCGGCTATGCCGAGGATTCCTTTGAGAACGGCGCGCCCGACATTGAAAACGCAGGGTTTTTGCAAAAACCCTTCTCGCTTTCGGAACTCAACGAAAGCGTGGGGCAGCGTTTGCAGGGCTAGCGGGCGATGCCCTCGTAAATCTCGTAATCCGGCGCGAATTTCTGCACGAGCGCACGGCGTAATTCCGGGGCCAGCTCCATTTCGGTTTGGCCCGAGATATTGCTGGGCAGGAACAGGCATTCGGACCCGAGGCGGCGGGCAAAAAAATCTTGCAGCCCCGTCAGGTTGGTGAATTTGAACAGATGATCAATCGCGCAGGCCCCGTCTGCACCCGCCACAAACCGGCTTTGCTGCCCGACCCGGGCAAAATCCGGCGGGGTGTCCTGCAAATAGGCCTCGACAAACCTGTTAAAGCCAAGGCCAGCGGGCAGAATATCGGCCCCGTGGCCGGAGGCCCCGCGCGCGGTGAGCTTTTTGCGGTAGCAATACCAGCTGTGCAGCCAGTCTATCGGCTCTCTGAACACGGCGACCGTCTCAAGCCCGTCAACGCCAAAAAACGCAAGCTGCGGCAGGAGCTTGTTGCGAAAGGCCATATAATTCATATGCTTGGCCATGGGCGGCCTGGAAAACCGGATATCGCACCTGTCGGAAAGCTCGGTCTCGATGCTGGAGGAAGCCGCCCTCGGGATGGCCAGAAATGCCAGCTTGGCCGATACGGAAATGATCATTCAGACACCCATGGTTGCGGTTCCTATTTCTAAAAAGCGATTCATAATTTGTAAAGAAATTTGGGTAAATATCGAAATTGGTTAAAATTTGTGTTGAAATGTTCTCTTTTTGGTCCTATAGAACATTAAGCGAACAGAACACACATTGCCCGCAGGGGCCGGATATGGGATAAGGGATTGGCACATGGCAGACACACTTTTGGATTTGGGAAACAAACGCAATATGGACAAGAGCAAAGCCCTGGAATCGGCCCTGAGCCAGATCGAGCGCAGCTTTGGCAAGGGCTCTATCATGAAGCTCGGGCAAAAGGGCGCGATTGCCGACATCGAGGCGGTGTCCACCGGCTCCATCGGCCTTGATATAGCGCTGGGAATCGGCGGGCTGCCCAAGGGGCGGATTATCGAGATTTACGGGCCGGAAAGCTCGGGCAAAACCACGCTCACCCTGCATGTGATTGCCGAAATGCAAAAGCAGGGCGGGGTCTGTGCCTTTGTCGATGCCGAGCACGCGCTGGACCCGGCCTATGCCAAGAATCTGGGCGTTGACCTGGACGAACTGCTGATCTCGCAGCCCGATGCGGGCGAGCAGGCGCTGGAAATCACCGAAACGCTGGTGCGCTCGGGGGCGGTGTCTCTGGTGGTGGTGGATTCCGTGGCGGCGCTGACGCCGAAATCGGAGCTTGAGGGCGATATGGGCGATTATCAGATGGGCTCGCAGGCGCGGCTGATGTCGCAGGCCATGCGCAAGCTCACCAGCGCCATCAGCCGCTCGAACTGCATGGTGATTTTTATCAACCAGATCAGGATGAAGATCGGCGTTATGTTCGGCTCGCCGGAGACGACCACGGGGGGCAATGCGCTGAAGTTTTATTCGTCTGTGCGGCTGGACATCCGCCGCATCGGTGCGCTGAAGGACCGCGACGACGTGGTCGGCAATGCCACCCGCGTCAAGGTGGTTAAAAACAAGGTCGCACCGCCGTTCAAGCAGGTGGAGTTTGACATCATGTTCGGCGAGGGGATTTCCAAAACCGGCGAGCTTCTGGACATGGGCGTGAAGCTCGGGATTGTCGGCAAGGCGGGCTCGTGGTTTTCCTATGGCGATGAGCGCATCGGGCAGGGGCGGGAGAATTCCAAAACCTTCCTGAAGGAGCATCCCGAGGTGGCCCACGAGATCGAGGATAAGATTCGCGCCGCCCACGGGCTGGATTTCGACGGCTCGGAAGAGGCTGTGCTGGAGGAGTAAGAAAAGGCGGCCCCGGCGGCCGCCTTTTTTGAGCCAGCCTGTGGACAGCCCCGCCGCTTCGTTATAGTGCTTTCCTGCACAGCCACCGAAGATACAGGGGACATAATGTTCAGCGTCAACGATATTCGCAGCACGTTTATCAATTCTTTCGTGAAAAACGGCCACACGGCGGTGGAAAGCTCGCCGCTGGTGCCGCGCAACGACCCGAGCCTGATGTTCACCAATGCCGGCATGGTGCAGTTCAAAAACGTGTTCACGGGGCTGGAGACCCGAGATTATACCCGCGCCACAACCAGCCAGAAATGCGTGCGCGCCGGGGGCAAGCATAATGACCTCGACAATGTCGGCTACACCGCCCGCCACCTGACCTTTTTCGAGATGCTGGGCAATTTCAGCTTTGGCGATTACTTCAAGGAAGACGCGATTCCCTTTGCATGGGACCTGCTGACCAGGGATTTCGGCATCGACAAGAGCAGGCTTCTGGTCACGGTCTACCACACCGATGACGAGGCCGCCGAAATCTGGAAAAAGCATACCGGCCTGCCCGATGACCGCATCATCCGCATTGCCTCCGATGACAATTTCTGGTCGATGGGGGCCACCGGCCCCTGCGGCCCCTGCACCGAAATTTTCTATGACCACGGCGAGCATATCTGGGGCGGCCCCCCGGGCTCCCCCGAGGAAGACGGCGACCGGTTCATTGAAATCTGGAACCTGGTGTTCATGCAATATGACCAGCAGGAGGACGGCACGCGCCTGAACCTGCCCAAGCCCAGCATCGACACCGGCATGGGGCTGGAGCGGATCAGCTCGCTGCTGCAAGGCTCGAACGATGTTTACGACACCGACCTGATGCGCGCCCTGATCGAGGCCTCGGCCCATGCCACCAACAGCGAGCCCGACGGCGCGGGCAACGTGCATCACCGCGTGATCGCCGACCACCTGCGCTCCACCTCCTTCCTGATTGCCGACGGGGTGTTGCCCAGCAACGAGGGCCGCGGCTATGTGCTGCGCCGCATCATGCGCCGCGCCATGCGCCACGCCCACCTTCTGGGCGCGAAAGACCCGGTAATGCACCGGCTGGTGCCTGAACTGGTGGCGCAAATGGGGCAGGCCTTCCCCGAGCTTGGCCGCGCCCAAAGCATGATCGCGGACACGCTGGAGCTGGAGGAAACCCGGTTCAAAACCACGCTGGACCGGGGGTTGAAGCTGCTGGATGCCGAGCTGGAGGGCCTGCCCGAAGGCCAGGCCCTGCCCGGCGAAACCGCCTTCAGGCTTTATGATACCTACGGTTTCCCGCTGGACCTCACCCAGGATGCCCTGCGCGAGAAAAACCGCACGGTGGATACCGAGGGCTTTGACGCGGCCATGGCCGCGCAAAAGGCCAAGGCCCGCGCCGCCTGGGCGGGCTCGGGCGAGGCGGCGGATGAAAGCGTGTGGTTCGAGGTGGCGGACAAGCACGGCCCGAGCGAATTCATCGGCTATACCGAGGAGGAGGCCGAGGGGCATATCGTGGCCCTTGTGGTGGATGGCGCGGCCAAAGACAGCGCCAAGGGCGAGGTGCAAATCGCCCTGAACCAGACCCCATTTTACGCCGAATCCGGCGGTCAGGTGGGCGATGAGGGCACCATCACCACCGAGACCGGCACGGTGAAAATCACCGATACCCGCAAAAAGGCGGGGGTGTTTGTGCATATCGGCACGGTGACCGAGGGCGAGGTGCGCACAGGCCAGGCGGCGGAACTGAAGGTGGACCACGCCAACCGCGCCGCCATTCGCGCCAACCACTCGGCAACACACCTGCTGAATGAAACCCTGCGCAATGTGCTCGGCGCCCATGTGGCTCAGCGCGGCAGCCTGAATGCCGCCAACCGGCTGCGCTTTGATTTCAGCCACCCCAAGGCGATGAGTGCCGACGAACTGGCGGCGGTGGAGGCCGAGGTGAACCGCTATATCCGGCAGAATTCCCGCGTCGAAACCCGGATCATGACGCCGGACGCGGCGCGCGACCTTGGCGCGCAGGCGCTGTTTGGCGAGAAATACGGCGACGAGGTGCGGGTGGTGTCCATGGGCGCGCGTGCGGGCTCGGGCAAGGGGAGTGACGGCAACACCTACTCTCTGGAGTTGTGCGGCGGCACCCATGTGCAACACCTTGGAGAAATCGGCCTGTTTAAGCTGGTGTCAGAAGGGGCGTCGGCCGCCGGAGTGCGGCGCATCGAGGCGCTCACCGGCGAAGGGGCGCTGGCCCATGTCGCGGCGAACGAGGCAGCGCTTTCCGGGGCCATGGCGGCGATGAAAACCACCGCTGAGCACTTGCCGGGCCGCATCAGGGCGCTGCTCGATGAGCGCAAGCAGCTGCAAAACGCACTGGCCGAAGCGCGCAAGCAACTGGCCATGGGCGGGGCGGGGCAGGCCGAGGGGGGCGTGCGGACTATCAACGGCACGCCGTTTCTGGCGCAAAAGCTGAGCGGCGTTTCGGGCAAAGACCTGCGCGGCATGATTGACGCGCACAAAAAGCGGCTTGGTAAGGGCGTTGTGCTGCTGATCGCCGATACCGGCGGCAAGGCGGCGATTGCCGCCGGGGTCGAGGGGTGCGCGGTGTCGGCGGTGGACATCGTGCGGACGGCAGCGGAAAAGCTCGGCGGCAAGGGCGGCGGCGGGCGGCCCGATATGGCGCAGGGCGGCGGTGCGAGCGCGGAAAATGCAGACGCGGCCATTCAGGCCGTAATTGAAATGTTGGAGGGGTGAAATGGCGGTTTATGCGATGGTGCATATTGATGTGAAAGACGCAGAGGCCTACGGCAAATATGCCGCGCTGGCCGGCCCTGCGGTGGCGAAATTCGGCGGCGAATTTCTGGCGCGGGGCGGCGAATGCCTGCATATGGAAGGCACGGGGCGGGCGCGCAATGTGATCATCCGCTTTGCGGATTGGGACACGGCCAAGGCGTTTTACAACAGCCCCGAGTATCAGGAGGCGTTGCGCTATGGCCTGCCCGCGGCGGAGCGCGAATATACATTTGTGGAGGGGGTTTAGATGGCCGCTTATATTATCGCGCGAATCGAGGTGACCGATGTTGAGGCCTACGGTGCCTATGCGGCGCAAACACCGGCGATTGCCGAGAAGTTCGGCGGGAAGTTCCTTGTGAAAGCAGGAGCTTACGAGCAGGTGGAAGGGAGCGGGCCGAGCCGGCATGTGGTCATTGAAATGCCCGATATGGCGGCGGCGCGGGCGTTTTACAACAGCCCCGAATACCAGAAAATCCTCCCCGTCGCGCTGGCGAATTCCGAGCGTGATATGGTGTTTGTCGAGGGCGCCTGAATGTGCCGCTGGGCCGCCTATGCGGGCGAGGCGATTTTCCTTGAGGAGATCGTCAGCCGCCCCGCGCACTCGCTGATTTCCCAAAGCCTACACGCGGACGAGGGCAAAACCGACACCAATGGCGACGGTTTTGGTGTGGCGTGGTATGGCGAGCGGCCCGGGCCCGGGCTTTACCGCGATACCTACCCCGCATGGTCCGACCCCAACCTTGCCAGCCTCGCCCAGCAGGTGAAATCCGGCCTGTTTCTGGCGCATGTGCGGGCCAGCACCGGCAGCGCCACCAGCCGCAACAATTGCCACCCCTTTGTGCATGACACCTGGTCTTTTATGCATAACGGCATGTTGGGGGGCTATAACGGCTTTCGCAAAGCGGTGGACCAGATGATTCCCGATGCGCTCTATGGCAACCGCAAGGGCGCGACCGATAGCGAGGCGGCGTTTTTGATCGCGCTGGGGGATGGGCTGGAAGCGGAGCCGAAAGCGGCGATGGAGCGCACGGTGGCGCGGCTGGAGGGGCTGGCGCGGGCGCGGGGCGAAACGCCCTATATGCGCTTTACGGCAGCGTTTTCTGACGGCCAGCGACTTTATGCGGTGCGCTATGCCTCGGATAAGTTCGCCCCCAGCCTTTACCTGCGCAAACCCTGCCAGTTTGACGGGCTCACGCTGGTATCCGAGCCGCTCGACATGGGAGCGGTGCCATGGGAAGAGGTGCCGCCGAACACGTTTCTGACCATCGAAAACGGCGCGGTGAGCTCGGAGACCTTCGCGCCGTTTTAAGCTTAGAGCGGCTCCGGCATTTTCGGAATCGATGGGGGGTTCCCATCCTGAGGCGTTTGTGATTCATCATCCATACTGGTGAAGGAGGCTAGGATTGATGACGAGACCTTATTCGAATGACCTGAG
>JALWPC010000220.1 GCA_026995265.1 Paracoccaceae bacterium | reverse complement strand
AGCGCGATCAGCAAAGCCCCGCGCCGTTTGGCGATCCGGAGCTGGTCAGACAGGGCCTGAAAGCTGGTGGCGTTAAAGTGCAGGAGCGCCGCAAAGCTCTCATCCACAGGCGCATGGGCAATGCGCGCCAGCCAGTCGGCCTCGCGCTGGATGGAGGCGCTCAGGTAGGCGCTGCATCCGGCCACCCCTTCGATCAGGTCCAGCAGCCCCGCGGGTAGCCCGCCGAACCGCGCCCGCGCTTCGGCCCCGCGCGCGGGGTCAAAGGGCTTGGGCGCGGTGGTGACCTGATCGAGCCGCAATTAGCGGCCCTCGTATTTGGGCGGGCGCTTTTCCATGAAGGCCATGACGCCCTCGGTGAAATCGCGGGTTTTGCCCGCCTTGCCTTGCAGCCGCGCCTCCAGCGCCAGTTGCTCATCAAGCGAATTATCAAAGCTCGCCCGCAGGGCTTGTTTGATGTATTTATAGGCCTTGGTTGGGCCGGTGGCCAGCTTGCTGGCGCGGGCGTCGATGGTGGCGGCAAAGGCGTCATCGGGCACGCTTTCCCAGATCATCCCCCAGGCAGCGGCCTGATCCGCCGTTATCTTATCGGCAAACAGCGCCGCCCCCATGGCCTTGGCAAAGCCCATTTGGCGGGGCAGCCAATAGGTGCCGCCCGCATCGGGCAACAGGCCAATGCGCGCGAAAGCCTGAATAAAAAACGCCGACTGCGTGGCGATGACCACATCGGCGGCCAGCGCAAGGTTGGCCCCTGCCCCCGCTGCGGGCCCGTTTACCGCCGCAATCGTCGGAATCGGGCAGTCATAAATCGCCTTCAGCAGCGGCTCGTATTCCTCCAGCAGGGTGCGCTCCATGTCGATGTCGCCCGCATTTACACGGTCGCCAAGGTCCTGCCCCGAGCAAAACCCCCGCCCGGCGCCGGTAAACACAATCACCCGCCCGTCAAGCGGTGCGTGTTTGACGGCGTGCAAGAGGTCCACCCGCATTTGCGCATTGAGCCCGTTCATCACCTGCGGGCGGTTGAGGGTGATTTTCACCACGTTATCGGTGGTGTCATAAAGGATGGTTTCATATTGCATAGCGCGCCCCGCATGTGGTTGACCTTTTGGTCAGCCTATGCGCAAACGCCGCCAAGGAAAAGCCCGAACGTGGGGTTAATCCTGGAGCAATCTTGCTAATTTCTCCTGCTCTTCGGGACTGAGCCCCTCATCAGGCACGGGTTTGGCGCGCCGCCGGATGAAGGCCACCGCGCCGATACCGCCAAACAGGAGCAACAGCGGCCCCGTGAGCCAGAGCGCCATATTGGTGGCGCTAAACCGGGGCTTGAGCAGCACATATTCGCCGTAGCGGTCCACTATATATTGCACCACCTGTTCGTCGGTATCCCCCGCCACCAGCCGCTCTCGCAGCAGCACCCGCAGGTCAGAGGCGATGCCCGCGTTGGAATCGTCGATGTTTTCGTTCTGGCACACCACGCAGCGCA
>JALWPC010000219.1 GCA_026995265.1 Paracoccaceae bacterium | reverse complement strand
TTAGTTTCTCCCCCATGAATGATTGGGATGTCAATGAATCGGACGCTTTCGAGGCCGCCGTGCCGCTTTCACAGCGGGCAATGCAGGCGCGCCCTGCGCCCTATATGGAGGGGCTGAACCCCGAGCAAAAACAAGCGGTTGAAACCCTCGATGGGCCGGTTTTGATGCTCGCGGGGGCGGGCACCGGCAAAACCAAGGCGCTGACCGCGCGCATTGCCCACCTGCTGCACATGGGCCACGCGCGCCCCAACGAGATTCTGGCGGTGACCTTCACCAACAAGGCCGCCCGCGAGATGAAAGAGCGGGTGGGCGGGCATTTGGGGGCCTCGGTCGAGGGAATGCCGTGGCTTGGCACCTTCCACGCGATCTGCGTGAAGCTCCTGCGCCGCCATGCCGAGCTTGTGGGCCTCAAAAACAGCTTCACCATTCTGGACACCGACGACCAGATTCGCTTAATGAAGCAACTCATCCGTGCCGAGAATATCGACGAAAAGCGCTTCCCGCCGCGCATGTTGGCGGGCATTATTGACGGCTGGAAAAACCGCGCCCTGACCCCCTCCAAAGTGCCCAGCGGCGAGGCGGGGGCCTATGGGCGGCGCGGCATCGAGCTTTACGAGCAATACCAAGCCCGCCTCACCACCCTGAACGCGGTGGATTTCGGCGACCTGCTGCTGCACATGGTGCAAATCTTTCAGGCCTATCCGGACGTTTTGGCCAAGTATCAAAGCTGGTTCAAATATATTCTGGTGGACGAGTATCAGGACACCAATATCGCCCAATACCTCTGGCTGCGCCTGCTGGCCAGTGCCCATAAAAACATCTGTTGCGTGGGGGATGACGACCAGTCGATTTATGGCTGGCGCGGGGCCGAGGTGGGCAATATCCTGCGCTTTGAAAAGGATTTCCCCGGCGCCCATGTGGTGCGGCTGGAGCAGAATTACCGCTCTACCCCCCACATTCTGGCGGCCGCGGCGGGGGTGATCGAGGCCAACAAGGGCCGCCTTGGCAAAACCCTGTGGACAGCCGAGAAGGAGGGCGAGAAGGTGCGCCTGATCGGCCATTGGGACGGCGAGGAAGAGGCCCGCTGGATTGGCGAGGAGATCGAGGCCTATCAGCGCGGCACGCGGGGGCTTGAGCCCGTTTCGCCCAATGATATGGCCATTCTGGTCCGCGCCTCCCACCAGATGCGCGCCTTTGAAGACCGCTTCATGGCCATTGGCATCCCTTACCGCGTCATCGGCGGCCCGCGCTTTTACGAGCGCCTGGAGATCAGGGACGCCATGGCCTATTTTCGGGTCGTGGTCAGCCCCGATGACGGCATGGCCTTTGAGCGGATTGTCAACACCCCCAAGCGGGGCCTTGGCGAAAAGGCCCTGCAAACCGTGGCCAAAGTGGCGCGGGAACACGGCGTTTCGCCTTTCGAGGGCGCGCGGATCGTGGTGGCCGAAAAGGCCCTGCCCGCGCGGGCCCGCAACAGCCTC
>JALWPC010000218.1 GCA_026995265.1 Paracoccaceae bacterium | reverse complement strand
TAGTGGCGCAAACCCCGCCGGGCAAGGGCCACAGGGTGTAGAGAATTGCGGGCTTATTTGTGAAAAATTGTTTGAATACAAATCCTTGGCGTTAAGACTTCATTATGTGTTGCCAGCCAGAGTGAAGGGGCAATCTTGAACGGGTTGCGGGTGGGGGGTTCTCCACATCTCGTCAGAACGGCGAAAGTGCGGGCGTGAAACACGCCTTTATTGTAACAGCAGCGCCGAACGCGCTGCATCGCCGAAGGAAATGCTATGTCTAGTATTCTTACAAACTCCAGTGCCATGGTGGCGCTGCAAACCCTGCAAAGCATCAACAAAAACCTGAGCATGAACCAGAGCCAGATTTCGACGGGCAAAAAGGTTGATACCGCGCGGGATAACGCCTCTATCTGGGCGATTTCGCAAACCATGCAATCCGATGTAGACGGTTTCAAGGGCATTTCCGATGCGCTGGCCACCGGCTCGGCTTCGGTTGCGGTTGCGCGGACGGCGGCTGAATCGGTCACTGGTCTGCTCGGCCAGATCAAGGCCAAAATTGTGGCTGCGCAAGACCCGTCTGCCGACCAGACCAAGCTGCAAACAGATATTGCAGAATTGCGGAATCAGGTTGGCTCCGTGGTTGGTGCGGCCCAGTTTAACGGCCTCAATCTGGTGAACGGCACCACTGCATCGGTAAATGTGCTGGCCTCTCTTGACCGTGATTCCAGCGGCAATGTAACGGCATCCAATATCACTGTGAACGGGCAGAACCTCTCGACAGCGGCCGGTGCCGTTGTGGCGGGCCTGACCGGCTCTACCGGTGTTTCGGGCGATGCCGGCACGGCCTCGACCTTTATCGATGGTGGCTCCAGCGCCAATATCAAAATTGACGCAGCGGGCCTTTCCGCGGGGGATACCTATAAAGTCACCATCGGGAGCAAGTCGGTTTCCTATGTGGTTACCGCCAACGACATTGCTTCCAGCTCTACCAAGAATGCGGTGGCGGCCGGGGTGCGCAGCGCCATCAACAGCCTTGGCGTAACCGGTGTAACCGCCGATGTTACAGCGGCGGCGACGGATACGGTGGCCGTTTCCAATGTGGCGGGTGCCGCATCGATCAGCATGACAACCAAGGTGATTGCCGCCGGTTCTGGCGGGCTTTCCGGCCTCGCCAGCATCAACGTGGACAATGGCGCCGGTGGCAACGCCGCGCAGGCGCTGGCCGATATCGAAGGCCTGATCAAAACCTCGATCGACGCCGCCGCCGCCTTTGGTTCCAGCCAGAAGCGGATCGACATTCAGTCCGATTTTGTGGGCAAGCTCACCGACTCGCTGAAAACCGGCATCGGGGCCTTGGTAGACGCCAACATGGAAGAGGCTTCGGCACGGATGCAGGCGCTTCAGGTGCAGCAGCAACTGGCCACCCAGTCGCTGTCTATCGCCAACCAGGCACCAAAGAACATCTTGTCGCTGTTCCGGTAAGATCATCGGTCAGGCGGGGGCTA
>JALWPC010000217.1 GCA_026995265.1 Paracoccaceae bacterium | reverse complement strand
AAGACAGACTGATTTACCTCCCCCTTGGTGGCGCGGGTGAAATCGGCATGAACATGTATCTTTACGGATACGGCCCCAAGGGCGACGAGCGGTTTATTCTGGTCGATGTGGGGGTGACCTTCCCCGATATGGAAAGCACCCCCGGGGTGGACCTGATCATGGCAGACCCGGCCTATATTGTAGAGCGGGCCGACAGGCTGGAGGGGATATTCATCACCCACGCCCATGAGGACCATATCGGCGCGCTCGGGCTTTTGTATCCGCAACTGCAGGCGCCCATCTACTGCCGCGCCTTCACCAGCGCCATTGCCCGCAACAAGATGGAGCGGCACGGGCAGGATGAAAACGCGGTGAACGAGGTGGCCCCGTGGCCCGAAACCGTGCAGGCGGGGCCGTTCACGGTGGGCTTTGCGCCGATCTCGCACTCCATCCCCGAGGCGTCGGCACTGGTGATTGATACGCCGGCGGGGCGGATCTTCCACTCCGGCGATTTCAAAATCGACCCGGACCCGCAGGTGGGCGAGGCCTTTGACCCCGCGCTGATGAAAGAGATTGCTGCGGGCGGGATCAAGGCCTTTGTCTGTGACAGCACCAATATCTTCAACCACCACCCCGGGCGCTCGGAGGCCAGCCTGCCTTCAGCGATCACCGAGATGATGGCCCATGCCAGCGGCATGGTGGTGGCGACGACCTTTGCGTCCAATGTGGCGCGGCTGAAGACGCTGGCGCAGGCCGCCGTGGATGCGGGCCGCGAGGTGGTGATGGTGGGCCGCGCGATGAACGTGATGACCCAGACCGCGATGAGCACCGGCGTGCTGACCGACTTCCCGCCGGTGATCAGCCTGGAGGATGCCAAGGGCAAACCGCGCGAAAAGCTGATGGTTTTGGCTACGGGGTCGCAGGGCGAGCGGCGGGCGGCGAGTGCGCAACTGGCGGTCGGCAAGTATCGCGGTATGACGCTGAAGGCAGGGGATACCTTCCTGTTTTCCAGCAAAACCATTCCGGGGAACGAGATCGGCGTGGGGCGCATCCATAACCAGCTTGCCGAAAAAGGCGTGGTGGTGGTGGCCGAGGATGACCGTTATCACGTGTCCGGCCACGCCAATAGGCCTGATCTGGACCGCCTGCAAACCCTGCTGAACCCCGAATTGGTGATCCCGATGCACGGCGAATACCGCCACCTGCGCGAGCACGCCGAGATGGCCGAAGCCAACGGCCGCAAGGCGATGATTGCGCCTAACGGGGTGATGGTCGATATTACCGCCAAGCCCAAGGTGGTGGAGCATATCGACACGGGGCGGACCTATCTGGACGGCACGGTGCTGATTGGCGCCATGGACGGCGTGGTGCGCCAAAGGCTGCAATTTGCTATGCGCGGCCATGTGGTGGTGTCGGTGATGATCGACGAAAACAACCGCATGAGCGATGGCGTCTGGGCCGAGGGCCACGGCCTGCCTGCGCCCAAGCAGGGCAGCCTTGACGAGGCGATGGAAGCGG
>JALWPC010000216.1 GCA_026995265.1 Paracoccaceae bacterium | reverse complement strand
CTACTGGTCTGCTTGGCAATGTTGCACCCGCGCCGCGTTACACCGTATGCGCGTGTGGCCAGTGCAAAAGGGTATGCGGAGGGCCCCTCAAAGGGTGTAACCTGCACAGGGGGTTGTTGGCGGCGCGTGAAATTTTGTTCTGCTTGGCGAGATCGCACCCGCGCCGCGCGGCGAATATGGCGCTTGTGGCAGGTGTTTTCCGGGGCGGATGTGCGGAATTATCCTGCCGCAGAACAGGAAAAACGACATTGGGGATATGAGCACAACAGGACCGCACTCAAAATAGAGTCGTCTGGCCATATCTTGCGTGTTTGCTTGAGGTAAATGCCTGTGGCCCGCCGATTGTATCACGTGTTGCCGACGATTTTCGGCCAAATTCGGCTTAGCAAATTCCCGCCTATTTCGTTCTGCAATATGCCCGCTATGCTCTCGGTTAAACCAAAGTTTAAATGGGAGGACAGGCTATGGTTACGCGGCGGGATTTTCACAAGGGAATGGTTGCTCTGGCGCTGGCCAGCCTTTCGGCCCCGCGTGCTATGGCCAATTTCGGCAGCAATTCGTCTATCGTTTATCTCAACCGCTTAACCTTTGGGGCCACACGCGACAGCGTCGCCGAATTTGATCGCCTTGGTTTGGATGGCTGGTTGGAGAATCAGCTTGCCATGCCCGAACGCGACAAGGCGCTGGAGGCCCGCCTCGGGGCTGCGCGCCTGAATATTTCCTATGATGCCGGACAGGCCGAAGACGGCACCTCCTGGCCTGCGGTGGATGAAATGCGCCCGCTGAAGTGGCTCGATGCCCCCGCCAGCGCCGTGCTGCCGCTGATGGACTGGGAGAAGCCGCTGGATTATGCCGAGCGGGTGCGCCCGGCCGACGAGGTGATTGCAGCCAGCTTCATCCGCGCCACCCACGCTCAAGCGCAATTGCGCGAGGTGATGACGCAATTCTGGCATAATCATTTCAATGTCAATGCGCTCAAAGACGAGAGCACGGCGGTTTTCTTTCCCGCCTATGACCGGCTGATGCGCCGCCACGCTCTGGGCAATTTCCGCGCCCTGCTGGGCGAGGTGGCCCGTGCGCCCTCCATGCTTTACTACCTCAATAACGCCTCCTCGCGCGCCTCGCCGGCCAATGAAAACTATGCCCGCGAGTTGCTGGAGCTGCACACTCTGGGTGCGGCGCATTATATGAACGATAAATACGACAACTGGCACGAGGTTCCCGGGGCTGAGGCCGGGCTGGCGGAGGGCTATATCGACCAGGATGTTTACGAGGTCGCCCGTGCCTTTACCGGCTGGACGGTGGGGGACGGGGATTGGCTCGATGATGGCAGCAACAAGCCGCTGACCGGCGAATTCTTCTATGCCGCGCTTTGGCACGACCCTTACCAGAAGCGTATTCTCGGGGTTGAGTTTGATGCCAATGCTGCGCCGATGTCCGATGGCAATAAGGTGCTGGACATGCTCGCCACCCACCCCGCCACCGCCCGCTTTGTTACCGGCAAGATCCTGCGCCGCCTTGGGCTGGAAACCCCGAGCGCGGCCCTGCGGGGCCACATTGCCGAGGTGTTTGCCAAAGCGGTGGCGGATGAGGACCAGATCGCGCAAGTGGTGCGCGCCATTGTGCTGAGCGAGGAATTCGCCCGCACCCCGCCTGCCAAGCTGCGCACGCCGTTTGAGTTTCTGATTGCGCTGCTGCGCGCCAACGGGGCCGAGGTGGCCTCGCCGCAAGGGGACCTTTACTGGCAGTTGGAACGGGCCGGATGGGCCCAGCATCAGGCCCACCCGCCCACCGGATTTTCCGACAAGAGCGCCGACTGGGCCAATACCCGCACCCTGAACGCCATGGTTGATTACGCTCTTTATGGCTACGGGGATGCGCTGGAAGGGGTGAGCTATAGCGACAAATTCACGGCCAAAACATGGGGCGGGTTTGCCAAGCATTGGGTGACGGCCCTGCAAGCCCCGCCGGAAGCGGCCAAGGCCTTTTTGAAGATTATGGAGGTTGACCCCTCAGAAGCGCTCCCCACCGATGACGAAGGTTATCTGATCTGGAGCGCCAATAACGCCATCGCCCTTGGGGCGCTCACCCCTGAATTCATGTTTCGCTAGGAGGCCTGCCATGTCTGATGATCCTATTCTTGTTGTTGTCTTCCTGCGGGGCGGAGCGGACGGGCTGAGCCTGGTTTCCCCCACGGCGGACGAGGACTATATCGCCGCGCGGCCAGAAGCCATGCGGGTGCTGAGGAAAGGCGACGGGGCGGGCCATGCCATGGCCGATATGGCCGCCGATGTGGATTTCCGTTTCCATCCGCAGGCGCGGGGGCTCTCGGAGCTTTACAACGCCGGCGAGTTGGCGGTGATCCATGCCTCGGGCCTCACCGATGGCACCCGCTCGCATTTTGACGCCGAGGCGAAAATGGAGCGGGCGGCGGTGAATGGCTCGGCGGGGGGGTGGCTGGGGCGCTGGTTTGCCAGCCAGTCGCCTGAGGGCATTCTGCCCCTGCTGGCGGTGGGGGCGGCCCCTGACAGCGTGCGCGGCGCCCGCGAGGTGGCGGTGGCGGATGCGCTGGAAGAGCTGATCATGGCGGGCGGGGCCGAAATCGCCCCGCTGCTGCGCCGGCGCCTGTTGCAGGGCTTTGGCCAGCATCCGCTGATCGGCGCGCCCATCCAGCGCCTGGTGCAGCTTTCCACCACCCTGCAGGGCCGGATTATCGGCGCGGATGGCGAGGCGAAAGATTATGTCCCGGGCGTGGACTACCCCGGGAACCCGCTGGCGGGGTCGTTCATGACCATCGCGCGGGCGATCAAGCTTGATCTGGGCCTGCGGGTCGCGACGCTGGATTTTGGCGGCTGGGATACCCACGAGGACCAGGCCGGAATCTTTGCCGAAAATGTGAACGCGCTTTCCAGCAGCCTGCAAGCCTTTTGGCGCGATCTTGGCAATGAGGCCGAGCGGGTGAATGTGGTGGTGATGAGCGAGTTTGGCCGCCGCTTGCGGGCCAATACCTCGGCGGGCACCGACCACGGCTATGGCAACGCAATGATGGTGCTGGGGGCCGGCGTGAAGGGCGGGCAGATGCTGGGCGAATGGCCGGGCTTGGCCAATGACGCGCTCGATGACCGCGCCGACCTCGCGATTACCACCGATTACCGCCACGTGCTGGCGGGGGTGATGCGCCAGCATATGCGGGCCGACAACATCTCTGCGCTCTTCCCCGATTTCACGCCAGAGCCGATGGGGCTTTACGGGTAAGCGCCGAAATCGCGCCGCCTCGGCGAGCTGACGTCGTCGGCTTCGCCTTCCTTTGGTCAGCCCACCTCGTTGGCGCGTGGTGGCCCTGACGGGCCGTGGCCTCGGCTGCGCCTCGGCGGGGATGGGGGCGAAATCGGGGATTTGCTGTAAATGCCGCGCTGAATTCGCCGTGGCAGGGTTGCGCCTTGCGCCCAAGCGATTATAACCACCACAATTTGCAGATTACGGCGAATCCACATCCGCGCTCGGCTTTAGGGCCTGCGTGGCCAAACGCACGGGGCCATCATGCCAAAAAGAGACGATATTTCCTCGATCATGATCATCGGCGCGGGGCCGATTATTATCGGGCAGGCCTGCGAGTTTGATTACTCGGGCACCCAGGCGTGCAAGGCGCTGAAGGAAGAGGGGTATCGGGTGATTCTGGTGAACTCCAACCCCGCCACCATCATGACCGACCCGGACATGGCCGACGCCACCTACATCGAGCCGATCACCCCCGAGGCGGTGGCCAAAATCATCGAGAAGGAGCGCCCCGATGCGCTGTTGCCGACTATGGGCGGGCAGACGGGGCTGAACACGGCGCTGGCGCTGGATGACATGGGGGTGCTGGCGAAATTCGGCGTGCAGCTTATCGGAGCGGACCGCAAGGCCATTGAAATGGCCGAGGACCGCAAGCTTTTCCGCGAGGCGATGGACCGGCTGGGCATTGAAAACCCGCGCGCCACGATTGCCGAAAGCATGGACGAGTGCATGGCGGCGCTGGAGACTGTGGGCCTGCCCGCCATCATCCGCCCGGCCTTTACCATGGGCGGCACCGGGGGCGGCATTGCTTATAACCGTGAGGATTACGAGCGGATTTGCGCCAGCGGGCTGGATGCCTCGCCCGTCAACCAGATCCTGATTGATGAAAGCCTGCTGGGCTGGAAAGAATACGAGATGGAGGTGGTGCGGGACAAGGCCGACAACGCCATCATCATCTGCTCGATTGAAAATGTGGACCCGATGGGGGTGCATACGGGGGATAGTATTACGGTGGCGCCCGCGCTGACGCTCACGGATAAAGAATATCAGATGATGCGGACCCACAGCATCAATGTGCTGCGTGAAATCGGCGTGGAAACCGGCGGCTCCAATGTGCAATGGGCGGTGAACCCCAAAGACGGGCGCATGGTGGTGATCGAGATGAACCCGCGGGTGAGCCGCTCTTCGGCGCTGGCCTCCAAGGCCACGGGCTTCCCGATTGCCAAGGTCGCGGCCAAGCTGGCTGTTGGCTATACGCTGGATGAGCTGGACAATGATATTACCAAGGTGACCCCGGCCAGCTTCGAGCCGACGATTGACTATGTGGTCACCAAAATCCCGCGCTTTACCTTCGAGAAATTCCCGGGGTCCGAGGCGAGCCTGACCACGGCGATGAAGTCGGTCGGCGAGGCCATGGCCATTGGCCGCACCATCCATGAAAGCCTGCAAAAGGCGCTTGCCAGCATGGAAACGGGGCTGACGGGCTTTGACGAGGTGGATATTCCCGACATGCCCGAAGAGCTGGCCTATGAACCGGGCTTCAAGGTGGGGCTGGACCGGATTATCGTCGGGGCCAATGCGGAAGCGCAAATGGCGATTGACAAGGCACTGACCAAGGCGCTGGCGGGGCAAACGCCGGACCGGATGCGGATTATTGCCCATGCGATGCGCTATGGGTTCTCCGACGATGAAATCTTCGAGATCACCAGGTTTGACCGATGGTTTCTGGCGCGGATTCGCGAGATCATCCAGCAGGAGGTGAAGCTTGTCCTGAACGGCCTGCCCGAGACCGAGCCGCAAATGCGGACCCTGAAGATGATGGGCTTTTCCGATGCGCGGCTGGCGGCGCTGACAGGCAAAACCGAGGCCGAAGTGCGGGCCCTTCGTCACAGCCTCGGGGTGGTGGCGAGCTTCAAGCGCATAGACACCTGCGCGGCGGAATTCGAGGCGCAGACGCCCTATATGTATTCCACTTATGAGCATAGCGTGATGGGCGAGGTGGAGTGCGAAAGCCGCCCGACAGACCGCAAGAAGGTGGTTATTCTGGGCGGCGGGCCGAACCGCATCGGGCAGGGGATCGAGTTTGATTATTGCTGCTGCCACGCCTGTTTCAGCCTCACCGATGCGGGCTTTGAAACCATCATGGTCAACTGCAACCCCGAAACGGTGAGCACCGATTATGACACCTCGGACCGGCTTTACTTCGAGCCGCTCACCTTTGAATCAGTCATGGAAATCCTGCGGGTCGAGCAGGAAAACGGCTCGCTGCACGGGGTTATCGTGCAATTCGGCGGGCAAACCCCGCTGAAGCTGGCCAATGACCTTGCGGCGGCGGGGGTGCCTATTCTGGGCACCACGCCCGATGCGATTGATCTGGCGGAGGACCGCGAGCGCTTCCAGAAACTGCTCAACGATCTGGGCCTCAAGCAGCCCTATAACGGCATTGCCACCAGCCCCGAAGAAGCGATGGAGATTGCGCAGGATGTGGGCTATCCGCTGGTCATCCGCCCCTCTTATGTGCTCGGCGGGCGGGGCATGGAAATCGTGCGGGATGATGCGCATTTGAAACGCTATATCAACGAGGCCGTGAAGGTTTCCGGCGATAACCCCGTGCTGCTCGACAGCTACCTGACGGGCGCCATCGAGGTGGATGTGGACGCGCTATGCGATGGCGAGGCCGTGCATGTGGCGGGGATCATGGAGCATATCGAGGAGGCGGGGGTGCACTCGGGCGATAGCGCCTGCTCGCTGCCGCCTTACTCGCTTTCCCGCGCGCTTATTGACGAGATGAAGCGGCAAACCGAAGCCATGGCGCTGGGGCTTGGGGTGGTCGGCCTGATGAATGTGCAGTTTGCCATTAAAGACGGCGAGATTTTTGTGCTGGAGGTCAACCCGCGCGCCAGCCGCACCGTGCCCTTTGTGGCCAAGGCGGTGAACTCACCCATTGCCTCGATTGCAGCGCGGGTGATGGCGGGGGCCAAGCTTTCCGCGTTTGACCTCAAGTCGCCGGATACCGACATGTTCGCGGTGAAAGAGGTGGTGCTGCCCTTCGCCCGCTTCCCCGGGGTGGATACGCTTCTGGGGCCGGAAATGCGCTCCACGGGCGAAGTTATGGGGCTGGATACTACCTTCTCCAAGGCCTTCCTGAAGGCGCAAATGGGGGCAGGGACCGAGCTGCCGCTTTCCGGCACCGTGTTTGTTTCCATCAAAGATTCTGACAAAGGCCCGCTGGTTTTGGAGGCTCTGGACATCCTCACCAAGCAGGGATTTGCGGTTCGCGCCACCCGCGGCACGGCGGCTTTCCTGACCGAAAACGGGTTGGCGGCCGAGGTGGTGAACAAGGTTTATGAAGGCCGACCGGACATCACCGACCTGATGAAGGACGGCGCGATTGACCTTGTGTTCAACACCACCGAAGGCGCGCAATCCATCGAGGACAGCCGCGAGATCCGCCGCATCGCGCTTTATGACAAAATCCCCTATTACACCACGGCAGCGGGGGCGCGGGCGGCCGCACGGGCGATCGAGGAGCGGGCCAAAGGCGAGCTTGAGGTGTTCGCCTTGCAAGGGGTGTAACCTTTTAAGGCGCAGGATAGCTATAATTCCGCTTGGCAAGACTCACCGCGCCCCCTCCAACGCCTCCCGCCTGCCGGCCACCGTTTTGCTGCGCAAAACGTGCCCGGCAGTTGGGCATGGCCTCGGCTTTCAGCCATCGGCAGGGGGGATTTCATCCCCCCTCTGCGCGAGCGCATTCACCCCCCTGAAGACATCGGTTATATAGCTGACCTAAGCCCAAAGCGCCGCCGAGCGAAGCGAGGCGATAGCCCGTCAGGGCTATTGGTTTTTCGCTTGCGAAAAACCTGCCTTTGCCGAGTGGGGGGGCTGGGTGCAGACCGCCCACCAGCAAAAGCCGTGTGGCCCTCCCCGAGGCAAAGGCAGGTTGCGGTCGCGCGGTGAGGCCGGTTTTGCGCTTATCCTGAATACACCGAAAACGGGGTGTGATTTCTGTATGATTTCTGTATGACTTCTGTCGGACATCCGTCCCGCGCAGGCACGGGTTGGCATTTTACCCCTTACCGCGCCAGCGCATGCCCATATAGACGTCGCCCGCGGCCAGTTCGTCCAGCATTTGCCGCAGGCGTTTGTTGCGGGTGGCGTCGCGTTTGGCGCGGGCTATCCAGCCGAGATAGTCGTTGCGTTGATAGGGGGGACGGGCCGCATAGGCGGCGGCCAGCCCCTCGTTCGCCAGCGCCGCTTCCACGAAATCAGGCATCGGGTTGCGGGCGCGTTTCAGGGTCATGACAGGCGGCTGAGGTCGGCCGAAAGGGCGCGGGCGTCGGCAATGGCGGCGCGTAGGGAGGCAAGGCGGGCGGTGGTGTCCCCCCCGCTCGGGCGCGCGGCGGAAACGGTTTGCACCCTGGCTTTTAAAGCCGGACTAACGGTGACCCCCTGGGCCTCCAGCGTTGCCACCTGATCGCGGATCACCGCTTGCAGGGCGGCCAGTTGGGCGCGCAGGTTGCGAAGCTGTGCCGAGGTAGAGGCTGCGGCGGCCTGCAACCGAAGCTGCTCTGAGGCCAGAGAGTTGGCGCGGGCCTGATCGGCGGCCAATTGCGCCTCCAGCGCGTCGATGCGGGCCTGATAGCCCCCGCCGGCCACGCCAACGATGCCGGAAAGAAAGCCGCCATCTGCCGGGTCTTGCGAAATTTCACATGCCGAAAGCGCCAAAGCCGATGCGCCAATGAACAAGAAAACCCTCATAGTCATCTCCTAAATGTTGTCTGACAGGTCTTTAGCGACCGCCTTCATTTGCGCAATCCGGTTTTGCAACTCTCTGAGTTGGCCGTCGATATTGCCGCTGCCGGGTTCGGAGGCGAGCAAAGCCCGCGCCTGGGTGAATTCCTCGGCCCGCGCTTCTGCCCCGTGAATCGCGCCGTTCATATCCGCCAGGTTCGCCTTTGCCACGCTAATTCGGGCGGCCAGCGAGGCTGAGTCGGTGCGCCCCGCGGCCAAAGCCGCCCGCAAATCCCGCAACTCGGCCACTTCACGACGCTGCACGGTGCGCATCACCCGCAATGTCGCGGCCACTTCGGAATTTGTGGCTCTAATGTCCTTGATTGCCTGTTTTAGCTGGCTTTCCCGATCGGCAAAATTTTTCTGCAAACTGGCAATATATGAGCCCGCCAGCCCGCCTGCCACGGCTCCGATCATGACATTTCGCCAGAAGTTATTGCCGCCATTGGCAAAGCTAAGCGCCGCGCCCGCCGCGGCCCCCGTAGCCGCGCCCTCGATAATGGTTTTTTGCAGGGCTGCCGCGCGTCGCTGCAACTCGGCTTCTTCAGGGGTGGCTGTTCCGCGGGTTACGGTTACGGTGGGAATGCCAGGCGTAATCACCGGCACACACGCGCTCAATGTGAGCGCGCCAACCAGCCCCGCCGCCACTAGTTTTGAGGCAGAAAATCTATAAGCCATGCATAAGTTCCTTTTGTTTCGGGGGTATAGTTCTGAACATGTTTGATAAACAGGGCCGCGTCATCTGCCAGGCGCTGTTCGAGACGGCTCAGCCCCTTTTGGGGCAATACCGCGTCGGTATTGCCCTCGGCGAAGGCCTCGGGGAAGTAGGATTGCGCCTGATCTATCAACGATTGGTAGTAAAGGCGGCTTTCGTCCAGCCTGTCCATAACCGTGGCCATCGAGGCCTCTATGGCCGCCACATCCTGGCGGGATTCCTCCAGTATGGGCAAGGCGTCGGGGTTGGTTTTGGCGATCTCCTCGATCTCGGCCAGCGCTTTTTTGGCAATGTCCAGCGTGCGGTCAATGCTCGAAAGGGTCACGATGTCCACCCGCAATTGCTGCGCCGTGGTGGCCCCCAGAAAAACCGTCATCCGCGCCGCGTCCTGGTAAAGCCGCTCCGGGCTGGCTTCGTCGGGGTTGGGCAGTTGCATCCGGTATATGTCAAAGGCCCTGGAAAGCCGCTCCAGCGTGGCATCGGCCAGATCGCGGGTGGCTTGCAGAAACCCGAGCACCGCAAGGGCGTTTTCGATCCGCTCGGGCGGCTCGCCCGCCAGCAATTCGGCACTGGTCTGCCCCGAAGGCGTCCCCGCTGCCCGTGCCCGCTCGATCATCCTGATCCGGTCTTTGGCAAATGCTGTGAACACGCCGTCGGGGTATTGCCGGATATAGTCCTGAAAGACCGCCACATCGGATTGTGCCGAGATCCGGCGCCACAACGCCAGTTCGCCCGCATAGGCATTGCCGACCCCCACCACGCCCTCTCGTTGCTTGCCGGCAAAATAATGCTCGCCGAGCACTGCCTCCTCGACCCAAGGAATTTGCGCGCCGCGCGTGTCCAGAATCACCTGCTGGCGCACCCGCCCGAACATGATCCGCGCTTCCAGCCCCTTGGTGCCGATATTATCAATAAGCGCTTTGGTAAACACGGAGTTTTCGCCGCTGCCGTCATAGGCCACATTGCCCGGATCGGTGGCATAGGCAATCAGCAGCCCCGCCCCGCCGCTCGCCCGCGCCAGCCCCGGGGGGGCCTGGCCCGCCTCCACAAAGGGATTGTTGCGGCAGGCATCCAGAATTACGATTCCCACATCGGGGCTGGCCGCCTCGAAAGCGGCGCGCACATCCGCCATGGTGACCGCATTGTTTTGCAGGCCGCTGGCGTTGAATTCGGTGAAATCGGTGGAAATCAGGTAGTTTTCCCCGCTCACCTGCACCCCGTGCCCGGCAAAGAAAAATACCGCCATATCGGCGTTTTGGGCCGCGGTGGTAAACGTCGCCAGCGCGCTTTCCATCGCGGACTGGTCTGCATCAATCGCCCTGATTACCGTAAAACCAAGCTCTTCCAGCTTGGCGCCAAGGGCCTGAGCGTCATTGGCGGGGTTGGGCAGGGAAAGCGACTCAAGCCGGTAATGGCTATTGCCAACCAGCAGCGCCACCCGCTCTTGCGCCCATGTCGCAAAAGGAAAAAGGGTGGTGACCACCAGAATAAGCACGGCTCTAATCATAACACCTCGGTTCCAACACATCGCCCAATGGCTGCATATCAAGCGCAACAATCGTGCAAGCTATTGGCTCAACGCCTCCATTTGCACGGGCGTCAGCACGCCGGTAATCCCCGCACCGATAGACTCCTGATAGGCCGATATGGCGCGGGCGGTTTGTGGCCCGAATATACCATCAATAAGCCCGCGATAAAAGCCCAAGTCCCGCAATTGCTTTTGGATTATCCGTTTTTGCCCGCGCGAGAGCGCCCCTTGCATAGCGCGCAAAACGTCGAGGGAAAGCTCGGAATCGACGGCCAAAGCGGCTTCGTCCGGTTGGCTTTCGGCGGCCGGTTCGGCGGTGTCTGCCGTGGTTTCCGGGGTCTGGGCTGCGGCATTGCCTTCTGCGTCGGCAGTGGCCGGGGGCGCTTCTGCGGGGGCGGTCCGGGTGGCGGCCTCGAGGGCGGCGGCCACATCGGCTGCGGAGTCGGCTTCGGGCGTGCCTTCACCCACCTGTGGCAGGTCGGGCAGGGCCGGGTTTTCCGCTTCGTCCCCCTGGGGTTCAGTCTGGCTGGTCTGTGTCTCCATCGCTGGGGCCGCCACCTCTGCCACCGGATAGTGCCGCAGCATTGCCTGCCCCGTTGGCCTCTGCGAAATGCTGATGCCGTCGAGGCTGGCCAGCCCGCTCAGCGCATCGCTCAGGCGAATGTCATCCTGCGTTTGCACCAAGGTTTCCAGCCCGTCGGCAAGGTTGGCCGCCGCCGCCGCATTGGCAAACAAAACCGGAGCGGTGCCGACCCGTGGTCCGGGGGCGGTATCCACCAGCGTGACACCGTCAATCAGATCAACCTCCTGCGCTGTGGAGTGCACCAGCACCGCACCACCCTGACCAGCCAGCGCCGCCGCCCGTGCCAGGGCTGAAAGCGGAATGGCTTTGGTCAGCAGGTCCGAGCTGCGCCGCAGGGTAATCTCTCCCGGGGCCACAAACGCGCGGTCGCCAATTCTGAGCACTGCGCCGTCATAATAAACCAGTGCAATGTCTACATCGAGCGCGGCAGAGGCAAAGCGTTTGAGCACCGAGCGCATTTGCGAGGCGTTGGGGGCAATGGCCGTCAGCACCTGGGCATCCAGCGCTTCCAGCGAGCGGGCAACGCTGGCAGATACCGGCGTTTCCACACCCGAAGTGATGATCAGTGCCACGATCGACACCTCGTTCACCGGCTTCATATCCTGCGCACGGGCTGAAAAAGCGGCGCTAAGTGTCAGCAATATTACAATAAAATATCTAAACATCTTATAATACCTGTATCATTGAGGGCCAAGATAGCTCTATATCTTCTCAAACAATTCTGGCGTAAGTTATACGACAGTAATACATTATTTGCCATCGTGCCTAGGGGAAAAAGGAATCGGTTATGAAATTACGCGCCAAATTCAACCTTGTATTGGTCACCGCCTGCCTGATCGGCATGGGGGCGGCGTCGGTCCTGACATGGCAAGCCGCCCAGAAAAACGTGCTGCAGGAAATAGAAAACGAAATCGACATCGTGCGCACCAATGCGCTGGCGGTGCGCCATTACACCGCCACCGGCATCACCCCGCTGCTGGCCGATGACAACGCCATTCTGTTCATCCCCAATTCGGTGCCCTCGTTCTCGGCGCAAACGGTATTTGCCAAATTTCAGGAAAGCTTCCCTGAATATTCCTACAAGGAGGCCGCGCTGAACCCGACCAACCCCGAGGACCTCGCCAATGACTGGGAAGCGGCGATGATCGACCAGTTGCGCGCCGATCAGGGCCTGGACCGCGTGGTGCAAATCCGCAATACCGAGGCGGGGCGCTCCTATGTGGTGGCCTTCCCCTTCACCATCAAGAAAGAGGCCTGTCTGGCATGCCACTCCGACCCCGCCATTGCCCCCGCCGCCATGCTGGACCTCTACGGCCCCGATCACGGTTTTGGCTGGCAGATGGGCGAGACCATCGGCGCGCAAATCGTATCGGTGCCCATGGCGCTGGCCGACAAGCGCGCGCTCGATCTGGTGCTGGTGATTCTGGCCTCGATCGGTGCGGCCTTTGCGGTGGTGATCATTCTGGTGAACATCATGCTGTCGCGCATCGTGCTGAAGCCGGTGAAAGTGATGTCGGAGATTTCCGAGCAGGTCTCCATGGGGGATTTCTCCGCGCCGGAATATGTGAAAAAGGGCAACGACGAAATCTCCTCGCTCTCGGCCTCGTTCAACCGTATGCGCCGCTCTTTGGCCAGTGCCATGAAACTGCTGGAAGAGTAAATGTCTGCCACGCCGCCAAAAACCATCGGCAAATACCTTGTGGACTCGGTGTTGGGCCAGGGGGCGATGGGGGTTGTCTATAAGGGCCATGACCCGGATATTGACCGCGTGGTGGCGATCAAAACCCTGCACACCCACCTGATGGATGCCGACGAGCGGGCCTCCTGGCTGGAGCGCTTCGCCCGCGAGGCCAAGGCCGCGGGGCGGGTGCTGCACGGCAATCTGGTGACGGTGTTTGACTATCTGGAACAGGATAACCGGCCCTATCTGGTGATGGAATATATCGAGTCCGAAACGGTGGAGGACCGCATCAAGCGCCGCCCCTTGCCCAACCTGCAGGAGGTCGGCTCGATCATGACCCAGATGCTGGCAGGGCTGGATGCCATCCACACCGCCGGGATTGTCCACCGCGACATCAAACCCGCCAATGTGCTGCTTCTGGCCAATGGCAGCGTGAAGCTGGCCGATTTCGGGGTGGCCAGGGTGGAGTCGCTGGGGGCGACACAGGGGGGGATGATCGGCACGCCGGATTATATGTCGCCCGAGCAGTTTCTGGGCCAGCAGGCGGGCCACCGCGCCGATATTTTCAGCGCCGGGGTGATCATGTTCGAGCTGCTGACCGCGCGCAAACCTTTTGAATCCGCCTCGCTGGGGGAGCTCACCCAAAAGGTGCTCTCCGGTCAGGCGCTGGACCTGCGCACCCTGGCCCCGGGCCTGCCCGAGGGGCTTTACCGGCTCTCGGCGCAAACGCTTGCCACCGACCCCGCCGAGCGCACCCCCGATGCCCGAACCTTTGCCAATGCCATTCACGAGGCGCTGCGGGGGGTGGACCGGGCCACGCTGGACGATACCGAACGCACCGTGGTGATGGCTCCGGCCGCCCCGGCCGCCGACCTCAGCCAGACCATGGCGGCGCAATTGCCCAAATCGGCCCTGACCCGGATAGAGGACCTGCTCACCACCCAGATCGGCCCCATTGCCAAGGTGCTGGTCAAGCGGGTGTCGGCCTCGACCACCGATACCGGCCAGCTCATTAACCAGCTTGCCGCCGAGCTTGGCCCGGAGCACCGCGAAGCCTTCAAGGCCGCGGTGCAGGCGCATCTGGGCCAGACCGGTGGTAATATCACCGGTGCCGGCCCGATGCTCACCGATGAGCTGCTGGAGGCGCTGACCCGTGAGCTGACGCCCCATATCGGCCCCATCGCCAGGATCCTGATCAGGAAAACCGCCAAAACCTGCCGCACCCGCGCCGAATTGTGCGCGGCCCTCTCGCAGCACATAGACGACGCCACCGCCCGCGCCGCCTTCCTGCAAACCATGGCGTGAGGGAAGGGGGGGGAGGCGGCGCGTCTGGCTTTGCTTTGCCTGGCGAGACCGCGCCCGCGCCGCGCTGCCGACCTTCGCGCCTGTGGCCTTGAGTATTTGAAGAAGAGTGAAGCGGGAAAAGCGCTGGACGGGCCTGGCGCCGCCGTGGTATTTGCGCGTATGGCCAAGCTTTACTTCAATTACTCCACCATGAATGCGGGCAAGAGCACCATTCTTTTGCAGGCCTCCTATAACTACAACGAACGGGGAATGGAGACCTACTTGCTGACCGCGGCGCTCGACAATCGCGCGGGGGAAGGGCGGATTGCCAGCCGCATCGGTATTGACGCGCCCTCGGACAGGTTCAGCGCCGACAGCGACCTGTTTGCGATGATCCGGGCGCGGCTGGACAAGGGGCCGGTGGCCTGTGTGTTCATTGACGAGGCGCAGTTTCTCGCCAAAGCGCAGGTGTGGCAACTGGCCCGCGCGGTGGATGACCTTGGCGTGCCGGTGATGTGCTACGGGCTGCGGGTGGATTTCATGGGCGAGCTGTTTCCCGGCTCGGCGGCGCTGCTGGCCTGGGCCGATGAAATGCGCGAGATACGCACCATTTGCCATTGCGGCAAAAAGGCCACGATGGTGGTGCGGCAGGATGATAAAGGCCGGGTGCTCACAGGCGGTGAGCAGGTGCAGATCGGCGGCAATGAGACCTATGTCTCGCTGTGTCGGCGCCACTGGCGGGAAGCCGTTGGCCGGTGATGCCCGCGCCAGATTTGGGTGCTGTATGCGCCGGACTGTGCCGCGCCCGATCCTTGGTGCGTGATCCCGGTGTCCAAAGGGGCTTTGCCCCTCTTTCGCTACGCTCAATTCACCCCAGAGTATTTTTGAAAATTGGAAACAAGTGGATTTCATTCTTCTCCAAATACTCTTCTGAACTCGCCACACACGCCACATTCGCAACGCGGCGCGGGTGAGACCTCGCCAAGCCGCGCAATGTTGGACGCGCCGCCCCGCCGAGCCGAAGGCGAGGCGTGGGTCCGGTGCTTTAGCACCGGAAAAACCGCGGCCTCCGGTGTGCCGGTCGCCCAGACACTGCTCTCTGAGCCAGAGCAATTCCACTATAAATTGCAACATGGCTTGTCGGCGAACGCCTATACTGCGCAATCGCTGCCTCACTGACCAGCCGTGATATGTGCCTGTAGTTAAAGTAGAACGCATCAAGTCCGCCAATGGATTGATCCACACATGCCTATGATGACATGTCATATTTGACATGTCATCATAGGCATGTGTCAGCACGCCGAAATATCCGCAGGCGCAAACGCTCAAAAGGGGCAAGGTCCTCTCCGCGCGCCCCTTCGGAGGCTCCCGTGGTGGGGCTGCTCAAAACCGGGATCAGATAAGAGTCGCTTGGCTATATCACAAGCGCGGCATTTGCAGCGCGGCGCGGGCCCGCCCTGGCCACAGGCGCACCAGCAGGCGCGCCGCCTCCGCTGGTCGGGTCTGCGGTTTGCCGGTCAAACCACCTGATGGGGCGGGGGCTTGTCGGCAAAGAAGGCCACGAGGTTATCCACCGCCCGCATGCCCATGGCGATACGGGTTTCCAGGGTGGCGCTGCCGATATGGGGCAGGAGGGTGACGTTTTCCAGCGCCTTCAGTGCTTCGGGCACACGGGGTTCGTTCTCGAACACATCGAGCCCCGCGCCCGCAATCGCACCGCTTTGCAGGGCGGCGATCAGGGCGGCCTCGTCCACCACATCACCGCGCGCGGTATTGACCAGATGCGCCCCGGGCTTCATCAGCGCCAGCCGCTTTGCATTGATCAGGTGGCGGTTGGCGGCATCGCCGGGCACGTGCAGCGAGATCACGTCAGCTTCGGCCATAACCGCCTCGATCGACCCGGCGGCTTCGGCCTCGGGAATGGATGGCACCAGCACCTTGGAGCGGTTGAAGTAGATCACCTTCATGCCAAAGCCGAAATGCGCCCGCTGGGCCAGCGCCGTGCCGATGCGGCCCATGCCGATCACCCCCAGGGTTTTGCCGCGCAGCGAGGTGCCAAGGCCCGAGGTGATGTCAAACCCCGCCCAGTCGCCCCGCCTGAGGCGCGCCTCGTGATAATACATGCGGCGGGTGCTGGCCAGGATGAGCGCCATGGCCAGGTCCGCGGTGGCATCATTGAGCACGCCGGGGGTGTTGGTGACCACCACCCCGACATCCTCGGCAGCCTCGAGGTCGATATGGTTGGTGCCAACGCCGACATTGGCGACGATCCGCGCCATGCGCGCCCCGTTGGCCGCCAGAATTTCGGCGTCGATCCGGTCGCCAAAGGTGCAGAGCAGCCCGTCGGCCTTCCCCATGGCCCTGATCAGTTTTTCTGTGCTGAACGGGGTGTCGGAGGGGTTCAGCGCGACGGTGAACAGGGATTTCAGCCGTGTTTCCACCGGTTCGGGCAGTTTGCGGGTAACGATGATTTTGGGCCGGGCCATGGTGGCGCTCCTAGTGGACGCGCCCGCCGGGGGGCACTGATGTTTCCGGGGTGAGCAGGACGATGCCGCCGGATTCATCCGCCGCGCCGAGCACCAGAAACTCCGACATGAACTTGCCGATCTGGCGGGGCGGGAAGTTGACGACGCCAACCACCATGCGGCCGATCAGGCTTTCGGGGGTGTAGTTGTCGGTGATCTGGGCCGAGGTCTTTTTCTGGCCGATCTCCGGCCCGAAATCCACCCACAGCTTGATCGCGGGTTTGCGGGCCTCGGGGTAGGGTTCGGCACGCAGCACTTTGCCCACGCGCATATCGACGTTCAGAAAGGTTTCAAAATCCAGCATGGCCGCCTCTTTTGGCTGGTGAGAATCATAACAGGTATGGTGATCGTTCGCACTGACAGGTATCAATCTTTGGCGGGGAAAAGGCAAGCCTTAGCTGTTGCGCAGGGCCTTTGAGCGCTCGGTAGCTGCTTTGATGGTGCGCCGCATCAGAGGCGGCAGGCCGGTGGCCTCGTCCATCAGCACCTTCAGCCCCGCTTCGGTGGTGCCCGCCGGGCTGGTGACGTTGATGCGAAGCTGGGCGGCGGAGTCCTCGGACCTGGCGGCCAGCAGCCCCGCACCTGCCACCGTTGCCGTGGCCAGTTTCACCGCCATATCTGCGGGCAGCCCCTCGGCCACGCCTGCGGCGGCCATGGTCTCGA
Organism: Paracoccaceae bacterium; assembly: GCA_026995265.1. Taxonomy (GTDB): domain Bacteria; phylum Pseudomonadota; class Alphaproteobacteria; order Rhodobacterales; family Rhodobacteraceae; genus UBA3077. Next base: position 5,480 of record JALWPC010000216.1, on the reverse strand, counting down.
TCAGGTGAAACACATAGGCAGGGCCGGAGCCGGACAGGGCGGTGACCGCATCCATCTGGGCCTCGCTATCGAGCCGCACGGTCTCGCCGATTGCGCTCAGCAGCCCCTCGGCAAGGGCCATGTTTTCGGGCGTGGCGGCCCCGTTGCCCACCAGCGCGGTGATCCCGCGCCCAATGGCGGCGGGGGTGTTGGGCATAGCGCGAATGATCGGACCATCGCCAAGGGCCTGCGCCAAGGTTTCCAGCGTGATACCGGCGGCGATAGAGAGGTAAACCGTAGGCCCCAGCCCCGCGAGCTGGGGCAGGGCCTCCCGCATATATTGCGGCTTTACGGCGAGCAAACACAGGGCCGGAGCCCCGGGCAGGCCCGCATTCAGGTGCAGGCCCTCGGCCACCAGCCCCTGCAGGCGCTCGGAGGGGTGAGGCTCCAGAATCCAGACGTCAGCAGGCTTCACGCCATTGGCCAGCCAGCCCTCCAGCATGGCCGAGCCCATCTTTCCACAGCCGACAAGAACCAAGCCGCCATCCATATCAGGCCCGCCCATAAGCGTCATTGATCGCCGCCCGCATGGCCTGTTCGGGGGTGTCATCGCCCCAGCTTACCAGTTGGAACGCCGGATAAAGCTTTTCACAGGCCGCCACGCTGGCGCGCATCATGTTATCCACTTGCTGCGGGCTGGCCACCGCCCCGCCCGCAAGGTTCAGCCCATAGATATAGGCCATGGTGTGCTGGTCCTGCCAGTAAGAAAACGCCCCGCTCCAGCAGCTATCATTGGCGAGGTTCAGGGTTTCATAGAGCGCCGCCAGCTTGGCCTTGGGGGGGCTGAACTCGAAGCTACATACCAGCCGCAAAGTCTCGCTCTGGTCAGACCAGACAAGGCTCACGGCGTATTGCTGCCACAGCCCCTCCACCACCAGCGCGATCTGGTCATCATTCTGGCGCTCGAACACCCAGTCACGGGTTTGCGCGAGCGATTGAACCAGATCAATCGGGTGCAAGTCTTCCAGCTCCTGGATGTGCATATGTGGCTCCACAAAATATGGCAAACCTCAATACATCGCGTAACGGGCTGCCCGCCATACTATATGTATGGTAGCGCTGGGCTGTAAAGCGATTCGTTGGGGCGGGCGGCACCGCGGGGTGCCGGCGTTGGAAAACGGAGCGAAACGGGGCGAATTCGGCAACACGATGTTGGTCCACATCATTGATAAATAATGGTAAAAAATATGATTATGCATTCTACTAAACTAGTTTAGTAGAATGAAATCGCCATAAGGTAATATGATAATGAACGCTTACAATTACATGGATATTAAGCTCTTTTGCCCCCCATACCAATGGGCTGCGCCGAGGGCCTGCAAATTGTGATTTTCGGATGGTCGGGCCGTTTTACCCTTTGGCTTCCAGCGCCGCGATGCGGGCCTCAAGTGCTGCGCAGTCTTCCCGCGCCTTTTGCGCCATCAGGCGCACCGCCTCGAACTCCTCGCGAGAGACAAATTCACGGTCGGCCAGCCAGCGGTCCATTACGGATTTCACCGCGGTTTCCGCCTCGGCGCGCGCGCCCTGGGCTACCCCCATGGCGTTGGTCATCAGCTTTGACAAATCGTCGAGCACACGGTTGCGTGATTGCATTGAACATTTCCTTTTCAAAAACCTGGGCTATATATAGGCCGTTGCCGGACACTTGCCAATCATAAAGGATGCCCCAGTGCTGCTTGCCCTTCCCTTCCCGAATATTTCGCCGGAAATCTTTGCCTTTGACATTGGCGGTTTTCACCTGGCCCTGCGCTGGTATGCGCTGGCCTATATCGCGGGGCTGGTGCTGGGCTGGCGCTATATCCTGCTGCTGATCGCGCGCCCGAAACTCTGGCATAAAGTGCCGATGACCAAAAAACAGGTGGAAGACCTGATGACATGGATGGTGCTCGGCGTCATCCTCGGCGGGCGGCTGGGCTATGTGATTTTTTATGACCCGGCCACCTATCTGGCCGCGCCGCTGCGCATTCTGAAGGTCTGGGAAGGGGGGATGTCCTTCCATGGCGGCTTTGCGGGTGTGGTGGCGGGGGTGGTGCTGTTTGCGTGGAAAAACAAGCTGCCTATGCTAAGCGTCGGCGATGTTGTGGCCGTTGTCTCCCCGCTGGGCCTGCTCTTTGGCCGTTTGGCCAATTTCATCAAGCCCGAGCTTTGGGGGCGGCCCACCGATCTGCCCTGGGCGGTGAGCTTCCCCGACCCGCGGGCGCAAATCTGCCCGCCGGACTGGGTCGGCGCATGTCTGCGCCACCCGAGCCAGCTTTACGAGGCGGGGTTGGAGGGGCTGGTGCTGGGGCTGGTGCTCAGTTGGCTGGTGTGGCGCAGGGGCTGGCTGAAGGCCCCGGGGCGGATTATCGGCGTGTTTCTGCTGGGCTACGGGCTGTCGCGCTGGCTGGTCGAGTATTTCCGCCAGCCGGATGCGCAGTTCACCTCGCCGGATAATCCTATCGGCTATATTTACATGTTTGCCGGAACGGGCGTCACCATGGGGCAGTTGCTCTCCTTGCCGATGATCATCATAGGCCTGTGGATGCTGCTCAAAATCCGCGCGCAGCCGTGACCCTGCGGGCGCTCATCGAAGCCGAAATCGCCGCCCATGGGCCGATGCCCGTGAGCCGCTATATGGAGCTGTGCCTGAGCCACCCGCGGCATGGCTACTATATGCGCCAACAGCCCTTCGGCGCGGCGGGGGATTTCACCACCGCCCCCGAGATCAGCCAGATGTTTGGCGAGCTTGTCGGGCTGTGGCTGGTGCATATGTGGCAGGTGGCGGGCGCGCCGGAGCGTTTCACATTGCTGGAACTGGGGCCGGGGCGGGGCACCCTGATGGCCGACATTCTGCGGGCCGCCAGGCTGGCCCCCGGCTTTCTGGACGCAGCAGAGGTGCACCTGCTGGAGAGCAGCCCCCGCCTGCGGGAAGTGCAGCGGGCGGCGCTGGGCGATATTCGCCATATCGGGCGGCTGGCGGACCTCCCCGAAGCCCCCGTTTTCGCCGTCGCCAACGAGTTTTTCGATGCGCTGCCGATCCGCCAATTCGTGAAAAACGATTTCGGCTGGCAGGAGCGGCTCATCGGGGCGGGGCTGCAATGGCAACTTGGCGCGACCACCCCGCGCCCCGATCTGGACGCGGCCTTTCCAGCGCTGGAAACGGGCCGGATTGTCGAGTTGAACGCGGCGGCAAGGGCGCTGGCGGGCACGCTCACCCGGCATATCGCCGCCCATGGCGGCGCGGCGCTGGTGATAGACTACGGCGCTTTTGATGGCGTCGGCGACACTTTCCAGGCCCTGCGCGCCCACAAAAAGGTGGATGTGTTTGCCGAGCCCGGCACGGCAGACCTCACCGCCCATGTGCGTTTCAAAGACCTCGTGCAAAACGGGGTGGCGCATGGCTTCACCACCCAGGGGGCCTTTTTGCAGGCGCTCGGCATTGCCGCGCGGGCCGAGGCGCTCAACGACGCGACGGCCCTGCACCGCTTGACAGATGCCGCCGAGATGGGTGAGCTGTTCAAGGTGCTGGCGCTGGTGCCCCCGGGCACCGGCGAAATTGCAGGGTTTGCCGATGGGAGTTGAGCCGATTACATCGCCGCGCCTGAGCGCTCCGCACGGGTTTTTCACCCGCCATGGCGGCGTGTCCACCGGCGCATATGCCACGCTCAATTGTGGCTATGGTTCGCCGGAAGCCCCCGCGTTGATCGCCCAAAACCGCGCCCTGATTGCCGCCCATATCGGGGTTGCGCCCGAGCGGCTCTGCACTGTCACCCAAACCCATTCCGCCGATGTGGTCACCATCACCGCCCCCGAGGATTTCACAGCAGGCACCAAAGCCGACGCCATGGTCACCAACGCCAAAGGCGTGGCGCTCGGCGTGCTCACCGCCGACTGCGCCCCGGTGCTGTTTCAAGACGCCAAAGCCGGCGTGGTCGGGGCCGCCCATGCGGGCTGGCGCGGAGCCTTTGCCGGGGTGCTGGAGGCAACAATCGAGGCCATGCAGGCGCTAGGGGTGCGGGAAATCACCGCCATAGTCGGCCCTTGCATCAGCCAGCGAAATTACGAGGTCGGCCCGGAATTCTTCGAAACCTTCGCCGATGAAAACCCCGACTACACCCGCTTTTTCGCCCCCGCCCCGCAAGAAAAATACTTTTTTAACTTGCCCGGCTTTGCCCTCTACCGCTTACGCCAAGCGGGCGTAGAGGCCGAATGGACAGGCCATTGCACTTATGGCGCACCGGAGGATTTCTATTCCTACCGCTATTCGCAGCATAACGGCTTGCCCAGCTATGGCCGCCTTCTCTCGGCGATAACCCCCACCTAGCCAGCGTGCCTTTGCCTCTGCGGGGCTAAAGCCCCACTCGGCAAAGGCAGGTTTTTGCACGCAAAAACCAATAGCCCTCGCGGGCTATCGCCTCGCTGCGCTCGGCGGCGGCGCGTCAAGTGTTGCGCTTGTGGCGAGATCTTTTCCGCGCCGCGCTCAAACGTGGTCTTTTGTGGTCGGGATAGATGAGTATTTAAAGAAGAATGAAGTCGGACTTCTATTTTTCAAAAGTACTCTGGGGTGAATTGAGCGAAGCGAAAGAGGGGCAAAGCCCCTACCGAGCCGCAGGCGAGGCCACGCCCAACGGGAGGGGTCGATTTGCGGAGCAAATCGTGCGCCGACGGGCGGGAGTACGCCGTTGCGGCTTAACGCTCAGGTTTCCACCCGCGCTTCAAGCACGTCAAACGGCACGCCGGGGGTGTCTTTGGCGTTGCGGATCACCAGCGAGGTTTTCACACTGGCCACATTGGGGGCCGAGGTGAGCTCGTGGGTGAGGAAATGCTGGAAGCTGGTCAGGTCAGGCGCCACGCATTTCAGGATGAAATCTATTTCGCCGTTGAGCATGTGACATTCGCGCACCAGAGGCCAGCCCTGCGCGCGGGTTTCAAATTCCACCAGGTCTGATTCCGCCTGCGAATGCAGCCCGACCATGGCGAACACCTGCACCTCGAACCCGAGCGCACGGGCGTTGACATCGGCGTGGTAACCTTTGATCAACCCCATTTCTTCCAGGGTGCGCACCCGGCGCAGACAGGGCGGGGCGGAAATGCCAACCCTTTGGGAAAGCTCCACATTGGTCATCCGACCATCGGCCTGCAATTCTGCCAGAATTTTACGGTCAATCGGGTCGAGCTTGTTATGGGGCATGGTGATCCTGTTTTTTCCGCTTATTCGCCCTTGTTACCCAACTTCGCGGATTTTCGCAATAATGTTTCGGAAATCGACGCGATATTTACCGGAAAGCAGGGGTTCAATCATCGGCGCGGGGGGCCTATATTGAGGCAAACGGATTTGCAAAGGAGCACTCCCATGAGTGACACAAAACACACGAAATTGCTGATTATCGGCTCGGGGCCGGCGGGCTATACGGCAGGCGTCTATGGTTCGCGCGCGATGCTGGAGCCTGTTCTGGTGCAGG
>JALWPC010000215.1 GCA_026995265.1 Paracoccaceae bacterium | reverse complement strand
CAGCACCCAGTCCCTGGTTTTGGCCTGGCCGGATTGCATCGCGTTGCGGGCGGGCTGGTATATTCGTGCGGTCGTCATCGGGGTGCCTCTTGCATGTCTTGGCATCTTATCGCCAATCACGCGGCGCAGTGCAAGGGAAATTGCAAGGAAGTTACCGGCCCGGCATGAGGGAGCGAGGGGTGGGGTGGGTTCGTATCATACCGCGCCGGTAACTTGCCACTTGCAGGAACAATTAACCAAACTTCGCCGGACAATACAAGAACAAAATAGCCTAAAAGTTGCTTTTATTTATTAAAAAGCGACCTTAAGTATTAACCATCTGTTAACCATCATACTAACACGCTGAAATCGCGACATTAAATTTTGTTTCGAATTTCCTTGCACGAGAACAAAAAGAGGCCATTCTGGAAAATACAGTAAGAATCGAGGCCCAGCGGATGAGCAAAACACCAGAACGCGCAAAGCTTGAGGGCGGCAAGCGCCTTGTGCTGCACACCACATTCGAGCCCGCGGGCGACCAGCCCACGGCGATCAAAGAGCTGGTGGAAGGGATCAACGCGGGTGAGCGCAATCAGGTGCTGCTCGGGGCCACCGGCACCGGCAAAACCTTCACCATGGCCAAGATCATCGAGGCCACCCAGCGCCCCGCCATCATTCTGGCCCCCAACAAAACCCTCGCCGCCCAGCTTTACGGCGAGATGAAGGGGTTTTTCCCCGAAAATGCCGTCGAGTATTTCGTGAGCTTTTACGACTATTACCAGCCCGAGGCCTATGTGCCGCGCTCGGATACCTTCATCGAGAAGGAATCCGCCATTAACGAGCAGATCGACCGGATGCGCCACGCCGCCACAAGGGCGCTGCTGGAGCGTGACGATGTGATTATTGTGGCTTCGGTGAGCTGTATTTACGGCATCGGGAGCGTGGAAACCTACGGCGAAATGACCCAGGACCTGATTGTTGGCGAGTCATACGACCAGCGCCAGATCATGGCCGAGCTCATCGCCCAGCAATACAAGCGCAACGATCAGGCCTTCCAGCGCGGTTCCTTTCGGGTGCGCGGTGACAGTCTGGAGCTCTGGCCCGCCCACCTGGATGATCGCGGCTGGCGGTTTTCCTTCTTTGGCGACGAACTGGAGAAAATCACCGAGTTTGACACCCTGACCGCCGAGAAAACCGGCACCCTAGAAAAGGTCCGCATCTACGCCAATTCCCACTACGTCACCCCGCGCCCGACCCTGAAACAGGCGATCATCAAGATTCGCGAGGAACTGCGCCGCCGGCTTGATTTCTTTGTCGGGCAGGGCAAGCTGCTGGAAGCCCAGCGGCTGGAGCAGCGCACCAATTTTGACCTCGAGATGATGGAGGCATCCGGCTTTTGCAACGGCATCGAGAACTATTCCCGTTATCTGACCGGCCGCGCGCCGGGCGAGCCGCCCCCCACCCTGTTTGAATACATCCCCGACAATGCCATCGTCTTCGCCGATGAAAGCCACGTCTCCGTGCCCCA
>JALWPC010000214.1 GCA_026995265.1 Paracoccaceae bacterium | reverse complement strand
TAATTATATTTTTAAGCATTCCCGAAGAAACCACTAAACCGGTTTAGTGGTGTGCTCGATCTGGCCCAAAATCACAGTATTCCGGCTGACCGAAACAGCTAGGGCGCCAGCCTTGGCCCTTGTGGCCCGTTCCAGCGGAAAAGCGTAAGGTGGGTGAATTCGGGGTGCGAACGGGACGGGTAAAGCAGGCCATCGGCCCCGGCGGCCCTTGCGGCATCACTAATTGACCATGTGGGGGATGGGCGCGGGAGGTCTTGCCAGACCAGATTCATATTGGAAGGGTCAACTTGAAATCGCCCGCATTGGGCGGGGTCGCGCAAATCCAACACCCGGGCGTTGGTCAGGGTCAACGGCACAACTGTTTGCTCTGGCGTTGTTAACCCTCTGTAGCGCGCCATGGCCGCCTGGCACCCTTCCCGCGTTTCCGAATGTAAAGGGCGCGCGGCCCGCCAATCGTGGAACCGCCCCTCGGGGCTGCGGGCAGGGGCGAGAACCTCTCCCGCCCGCGCCTTGTCTATCATCCGGTAGAATGTGCCTTCAAGCGGCTTCACTCTTGCTCCGCCAAAAACCGCTCGGCTTCCAGCGCCGCCATGCAGCCCATGCCCGCCGAGGTGATCGCCTGGCGATACTTGTAGTCGGTAATATCCCCCGCGGCAAAAACCCCGGGGATAGAGGTTTCGGTGCTGTCGGGCTTGGTGACCACATAGCCGCCCATATGGGTTTCCAGCGTATCCTTCACCAACTCGTTGCTCGGGGCGTGGCCGATGGCGATAAACACGCCCTTGCACGGAATATCGGTGATCTCGCCGGTTTTGGTGTGGCGCACCTTCACCCCTTCCACCCCGAGCGGGTTTTCCGAACCGTAGACCTCGTCAAGCTCATGAAACCACAGCGGCACGATTTTCTCGTTCTTCAGCAGGCGGTTGACCAGAATTTTCTCGGCCCGCAGCTCGTCGCGGCGGTGGATCAGGGTCACCTTGGTGGCAAAATTGGTCAGGAACAGCGCCTCTTCCACCGCCGAGTTGCCCCCGCCGATCACCACCACCTCCTGCCCGCGATAGAAAAACCCGTCGCAGGTGGCGCAGGCCGACACGCCAAAGCCCTTGAATTTCTCCTCGCTCGGCAGCCCCAGCCATTTGGCCTGTGCCCCCGTGGCAATAATCACCGAATCCGCCGTATAGGTGGTGCCGGTCTCGCCCTTGGCCGTGAATGGCCGTTTGGACAGGTCAAGGTCGCTGATATGGTCGGCAATGATCTCTGTGCCCGCCGCGCGGGCGTGCTCCTCCATTTCCACCATCAGCTCCGGGCCCTGCACCTCCTTGCGCGAGGGCCAGTTCTCCACTTCGGTGGTAATGGTGAGCTGCCCGCCGGGCTGCATCCCCTGCACCAGAACAGGCTCCAGCATCGCGCGCGAACCATAGACGCCTGCCGTATAGCCCGCCGGCCCCGAGCCGATAATCAGCAATTTCGTGTGTTTTGTGTCACTCATGGGAGTGCTCCTTTGCAA
>JALWPC010000213.1 GCA_026995265.1 Paracoccaceae bacterium | reverse complement strand
TCAGCCGCGTAAGTTCCGGCTTGGCCAGCAGCTTTTCGGCCTTGGCGGCCTTGGCCACGGCCACAGCCCCCTCGCCCGAGGCCAGCGCCACCATGCCATCGGCCAGCGCCCGATAGCCCCGTTGCTCACGCCGCTTGTCAAAAAACCGGCTGATCGCGGTTTTGTCGCCACGCAGCAGCCGCAGGGTGGCCACCAGCAGCCCCGCCAGCTTGAGCAACAGCCAGAAGGCGGCGAAGGCGATGAGCAGCCCGATGACAAAGCGCAGCGGCGAGAGCGGGTATTGCCGCCCCTGAAAATCGATCAGCACCCCGCCGGAGCTTTCCTGCAGATAGGTGATGCCAAAGGCCAGCGCCGTGGCCAGCGCGATGAAGATCGCGGTTTTGATCAGGGAAAAAATCATACTATTCACCCGCTTTCAAAGCGGCCTCCCAAGGGGCAAATGCGGCCAGCGCGTCGCGGCGGGCCTGCACGCGGGCCAGCCAGTCGGCCATTACGTCGGCGGCGGCGGGCGGCAGGGCTTCGGCCTCGGCAAGCACGGTGGCCAGATCATCGTTTTGCAGGGCCGGGTCCATGCGCGAGAGCACCGCATCGGCGCTGTTGCCCTCCTGGGGCGTCAGCGAGCGGCTGGTGATTTGCGCGCGCAGAAAGGCGGCGAGGCCGGACTCGCCGCTGCTGGCCACATCCGCCTTGATCGCCGCATGGGCCAGCGGCACGAAATCGGCCTTCAACGCCTCGAGCGCGGCAATGCCGGTATCGGCCACCGCCGACAGCGCTTCGGGCGCGGGCTGGTCGCTGACCCCGGCCACATCGGCGAGCGGGTCTGCGAAGGGCTGACCGGTTTGCAGGGCGGCCTTGATCGCGGTCAACGCGGTTTCCAGCCGGGCCTTGGCTTCTGCTGTCATCACCGTAGCGCTGGCTTCTTCGACCAGCACCTGCGCCTCTTCCACCCGTGCGGCGGCGGTGGATTTGGCCTCAGCCACGGCGGCGGTCAGCTCCCCCTGGCGGGCGGTGATCTCGTCCACCTGGGCCTGCAGGGCGTCAATGCGGGTGCGGTAGGCGGCGATGCTGGCGGCGGTATCGGCCGAAATCGCCCCGCCCTCGGCGGCGACATTGCCCAGCGCCTCCCGCAGGCTTTCCAGCTCGGCCACCAGCCCCTCGACCTTGCCTTCCACCGCCCAGAGGCGGGCTTCAATCGCGGTGGAGTCAGCGGCGGCCACCTGGTCGGACAGCGCCTGCATCTGGTCGCGCAGCGGGTTGACGATGTCGGCCTGAAACCCCGCCAGCCGGGTTTCGATTTCCGCCCGGGTCACGCCCGCTTCCAGCACTTCCAGCCGCGCGTTGGTCTCGGCGCGCAGAGCCTCCAGCGCCGCGGTCGAGGCATTGGTTTGCGGGCTGAGCCACGCCGCCACGGGGGCCAGGCCCGTAGGCAGGTGCGGGGCAATGCGCGGGCCGGCCCAGAGGCCAAACACCACACCCAACGCCAGCAGCGCCAATATTTGCAGGCTGCGGGCGGCGAAGGACACATGGTGCTCCTCCTCCTGTTCGTCTTCGGCCTCGTCTGGCAATGGCTCCAGCGGCTCGTTATCCGGTTCGGTCTCGTTGGTCATGCGCCCTCTTTATCGCAGCTCCCCCGTTATATGGGGCGGCTTGGGCGCGAAGTCTAGCGTGACCTAACCGGAGCGCAAGGGTTCACGAGAGCTTCAGGCGGGAAAATCGGCGCAAAGTTGCCCGAGCAGGGCGTTCGCGCTGGGGGCGGGGGCGATTCGGGGGGCAAACCCCGCGGGCAAAGCGGCGGCGACGGCGGCGCTCAGGGTATATAAAACCGGTTTAGTGGTGGGGTTTTGCGGCAAGACCTTTGCAAACAGCGCGGCGGAGCGGGGCGAGAACAGGGCGACGGCGTCCAGCGCGTTATCGGACAGCAAATCCGCCGCCTCGGCAGAAAGCGGCAGGGCCACCTGATCATAAATCGCGAGGTGGTGTGGGGAAAGCACCCGCCGCACATGCCGCCCGTGCAGGTGCAGCACCCCGCTTTCGGGCAGGAGTGTGGCGAGGTCATCGGCGGTGCCCGCGGCCGCCATGGCCTCAAACCCCAGCGCACGGGCGCGCTCTGCGGTGGCCGCGCCGACACAATAGGTGGGCAGGCGGGTGTCGGTCAGCCGCGCGAAGCTTTCCACCCCGTTTTTGCTGGTGAAGGCCAGCGCGGTGATGCCCGTAAGGTCCGGCCTTACCTCAAGGGCGCGAATCTCCTGCATCGGCGAGATGATGGGCGTCAGGCCGGTTTCGGCCCGCACCCTGGCGGCAAACCCCTCGGCCTGCGCGCGGGGGCGGGTGAGGAGCAGCCTAGGCAAAGAACCCCGCGCCGCCCTTGGCGCGCAGCTCAATGCCCGCCTCGGCTCCGATTTTGGCCGCATCACTGGCAGGCCCCTGCCAGTTTCCGGCATGGGTCACCGAGCCATCGGGGCGGATGATTTCGCCTTGGAAATGCAGGGCGTCGCCGTTGAGCGTCGCCAACCCGCCAATGGGGGTGCGGCAGGAGCCGTCGAGTTCCTTCAGAAAGGCGCGCTCGGCGGTGATGCGGGTGAAGGTGTCGGGGTGGTGGATGGGGGCGAGCAGAGCCGCTGCCGAAAGGTCATCTTCCCGCCGCTCTATGCCCACGGCGCCCTGAGCGCAGGCGGGCAGCATGGTGCTGGTTTCAATCGGATTGGCGAGCTCGAAATTGCCGAGCCGCCGTAGCCCCGCGCAGGCCAGAAAAGTGGCCTCGGCCACCCCGTCATCGAGCTTTTTCAGGCGGGTTTGCACATTGCCGCGAAACTCGACTAGCTTCAAATCCGGCCGCATGGCCAGAAGCTGGGCCCGCCGCCGCAGGCTGGAGGTGCCCACCACCGCGCCCGCGGGCAGCTCGGAAATACTGTTGTATTTCAGGCTGATAAACGCATCGCGCACATCTTCGCGCGGCAGGGCGCAGTCGATCACCAGCCCCTCGGGCAGCACCGTGGCCACGTCCTTCATGGAATGCACGGCAATATCAATCCGCCCATCCATCAGCGCCCGCTCGATCTCCTTGGTAAACAGCCCCTTGCCGCCGATTTCGGAAAGTGGCCTGTCCTGCACCGCGTCGCCGGTGGTCTGGATCACCTCGATGCTGAAGGCGGCCTCGGGCAGCCCGTGGGCGTCCATCAGGCGCGAACGGGTTTCAAGGGCCTGGGCCAGCGCCAGCGGCGAGCCGCGAGTGCCGATTTTCAGCGGGGAATCTATGCTGTATTGCGTGGTCATGCCTGGGGTGATACCCCTTGAGGCAAGGGCAGGCAATGCTATTTAGGGGGCCTTGATGAAAATCGGCATAATCGGTGCGGGGTCGTTTGGCTCGGCTCTGGCGGTGGCTTACGGACAAAAGGGGCTTGAGGTGGCGCTGTGGGCGCGCGGCAAGCCCTGTGCGCGGGATTATCCGGCGGGGGTTTTTCATACCTCCGATTTGGCCGCACTGGAAAACACCGCGGCCATTCTGCTGGTGCTCCCCGCCCAGAAAACCGCTGATTTCCTGGCAAAAAACCCCCTGCCTGAGGCCCCGCTGGTGTTGTGTGCCAAGGGGATTGATGCGGCCACGGGGCGGCTGCAATCCGAGATTGCGGGGCGGGATGTGAGCATCCTCACCGGCCCGGGTTTTGCCGACGAGATCGCTGCAGGGCTGCCCACCGCGCTGACCCTGGCGGGCGGAAATGCCGCGCAGCAGGCGCTGCTTTCGACCCCGAAACTGCGGCTTTACCGCAGTGATGACGTGATCGGCGCACAGGCGGGCGGGGCACTGAAAAACGTGATCGCGCTGGCCTGTGGCATGGCGATTGGCGCGGGGCTGGGGGAAAGTGCTCGGGCGGCGCTGCTCACCCGCGGCTTTGCCGAAATGCAACGGCTCGGGGTGGCGCTGGGCGGCAAGGCGGAGACCTTTCAGGGGCTTTCGGGGCTGGGCGATTTGGCGCTCACCTGTGCCAGCGCGCAAAGCCGGAACTTTGCCCAGGGGCTGGCCTTTGGGCAGGGGGGCGGCCAAACCGGCGGCACGGTGGAAGGGCTGGCCACCGCGCAGGCGGCGGCGGGCCTGGCCGACAGGCTCGGGGTGGAGGCCCCGATTACGGCCGCGGTGGCCGCGGTGGTGGCGGGCAAGGCCACGGTGGAAAACGCCATGCAATCCCTGCTGGCCCGGCCCTTGAAGGAGGAATAATGCACTATTGGCTTTTCAAATCGGAACCCGGCACATGGGGCTGGGATGATCAGGTCGCCAAAGGCGAGGCGGGCGAGGAATGGGACGGGGTGCGCAACTATCAGGCCCGCAATTTCATGCGGCAAATGGCACTGGGCGACCTCGGGTTCTTTTACCATTCGGTGAATGAAAAGCGGGTGATGGGGGTGGTGGAGGTGGTCGCCACAGCCCACCCCGACAGCACCACCGATGACCCCCGCTGGGAATGTGTGGACATCAAGGCCGTTGCCCCCTTCCCGCGCCCCGTGACTTTAGCCGAGATCAAGGCCGAGCCGCGCCTTGCCGAAATGGTGCTGGTGAAAAACCCCCGCCTTTCGGTGCAGCCGGTGACACCCGAGGAATGGGCCACTGTCTGTGAGATGGGCGGCTACCCACCCGTGACCTAACACCCGCATTATCACCAATTCCTGCCCGGCTTCCGGTGCGTTTTCAAATGAAACCAAGTGTCTATTATCCTAGGAGAATAGACATCATTGGAGACATTTTTTAGGCGTAATAACATAAGGTTACACGGTTTTTTCGGCTTTACGAACTTGAATATTTCCTCCCGCAATCTCCTCCATTCCCGCGCCTGATGACAAGAGCACGCGTTTGCTCTATGCTTGCCGCAATAAAAATATGGGAGAGAGAGACAATGGGATTTTTATCAGTGATTGCCGCAGCGGCGGCGGGGTTTGTGTTTGGCGGCGTCTGGTATGGCAGCCTCGCCAGGCCTTGGATGGACGCGGTGGGCTTCACGCAGGAGCAGATTGACAGCGGCGCGGGCAAAAAGCCCGGGGCCTTTCTGATCAGCTTTCTGATGCTCTTGCTGGTGGCAGGGATGATGCGCCACGGGTTTGCCATGTCGGGGATAGAGAGCGTCGGCAAAGGCGCGCTGGCGGGCTTCGGGATTGGGGCCTTTATGGCCACCCCGTGGATTATCATCAACCATGCCTACGGGATGAAGCCCTTCAAGCTCACGCTGATTGATGGCGGTTTTGCCACCATCGGCTGCACGGTGATCGGGCTGGTTCTGGGGCTGTTTTAGAAAAGAAGTCGGAGGGGCGGTTTGCGCAAACTGCCCCTCCGCCCACCCACGCAAGGCACATGCCTTACGCCTCGCCCAACCTCGCGGCCAACTGCAAATTGTGGGGATGGTGGAACCTGATGTTCCCGAAGGGGCTTCTGCCCGAACCTTTGCCTATGGGTAGCAAAGGGCGGCGACATGGGCAACTGAATAACCCCTAAAATTTGATACGCATTAAAAAGGGCGCCCCGATTGGAACGCCCCGTTGGGTGGGTGGGTGCACCTACCTTAATAGCGGTAATGCTCGGGCTTGAATGGCCCCTCGGCACTCACACCGATATAATCGGCCTGCTCTTGGGTAAGCTTGGAAAGCTTCACGCCGATGCGCTCAAGATGCAGCTTCGCCACTTTTTCATCCAGATGCTTGGGCAGGATATAAACCTCGTTTTTGTAGGTCCCGTCATTCTCCCAAAGCTCGATCTGGGCGAGCACCTGGTTGGTAAAGCTGGCAGACATCACAAAAGACGGGTGGCCGGTGGCGTTGCCGAGGTTGAGCAACCGGCCCTGGCTGAGCAGGATGATGCGGTTGCCCGAGGGCATTTCGATCATGTCCACCTGGTCCTTGATATTGGTCCATTTGTGGTTTTTCAGTGCCGCCACCTGGATTTCGTTATCAAAATGGCCAATGTTGCCAACAATCGCCATATCCTTCATCTCGCGCATATGCTCGATGCGGATCACGTCTTTGTTGCCGGTGGTGGTTACGAAAATATCGGCGGTCGGGGCCACGTCTTCCAGCGTCACCACCTCGAACCCGTCCATCGCGGCTTGCAGGGCGCAGATCGGGTCAATCTCGGTGACCTTCACCCGCGCACCCGCACCACGAAGCGAGGCCGCCGAGCCTTTGCCCACATCGCCATAGCCGCACACAACAGCGGTTTTACCGGCCATCATCGTGTCGGTGGCGCGGCGTATGCCGTCTACCAGGCTTTCCTTGCAGCCGTATTTATTGTCGAATTTCGACTTGGTAACGCTGTCATTCACGTTGATTGCGGGGAAGGGCAGTTGGCCTTCCTCAAACAGTTGGTAAAGGCGATGCACGCCGGTGGTGGTTTCCTCGGAAACCCCCTTGATCGCGGCGCGGGTTTTGGTGAACCAGCCCGGGGTTTCGGCCATGCGCTTTTTGATCTGTTCGAAAATCACCGCTTCTTCCTCGGAGGTCGGCGTTTCGATCAGGTCGGTTTCCCCCGCTTCCACCCGTGCGCCGAGCAGCACGTAAAGGGTGGCGTCGCCGCCGTCATCCAGAATGAGGTTCGCGCCCTCGGGGAACTGGAAGGACTTGTCGAGATAGTCCCAATGCTCCGCCAGCGACTGGCCTTTAATGGCAAAAACCGGAATGCCCGCCGCCGCCATGGCCGCCGCCGCATGGTCCTGGGTGGAGAAAATATTGCACGAGGCCCAGCGGATGTCTGCGCCCAGCGCCACGAGGGTTTCCATCAGCACGGCGGTCTGAATGGTCATGTGCAGCGAGCCGGTGATGCGCGCGCCCTTCAGGGGCTGCTTCCCCGCGTATTCCTCCCGCAGCGCCATCAGGCCGGGCATTTCGGTCTCGGCAATGTCGAGCTCCTTGCGGCCGAATTCGGCGAGGTTGATGTCTTTAACGATATAGTCGGCCATTGGAGGCTCCTGCATTGTGTTGGCGGTTGATTGATTCCTGTCGGCGGATTATCAGTAAATCAGCCAAGCCACAACCTCGGAAGGACCATGGCCGTGATCAAAACCGCGATACCCCCAGCCTGCCGCCCCCGCCCATCGGGCAGGCATGGCCAAACGGGGGCCGGGCGGTGAAAATCCTTTCGCAAACGGCCCCCGCCCGATTTGACAAATCAGTGGTGCTGATCGCCGACGCCCGCTATCTGCCCTTTGCCCTGTTCACGGCGGATATGATCGACAGCCACCATCCGGCGCGGGATTTCGACATCTGCCTGATCACGCCGGGCCCCATCCCCGACCATCCGCTGATCGTCAGAACCGGCCTGCGGGTGCTGTCGGTGACCATGCCGGAGGCCAGCGAGCAGCTGCATACCGACGACCGGTTTTCAGCCGCCGCCTATCTGCGCCTGCTGGTGCCGCCCCTGCTGGCAGAGGATTACCGGCGGCTGCTCTATATGGACGGGGATATGCTTTTGCTGCGGGGTGACCTCTCGGCCCTGCTGGAGGCCGATATTGGCCCGCACCCGCTGGGCGCGGTGCGCGATGATTGCCAGTTGCGCAAACCCGACCGCCTGCCTAAAGATATGGCGGCGCTGGGGCTGGAGCACTTCCGGTATCTGAATTCCGGCCTGTTGCTGATAGATGTGGCCCGCTACGTTGAGGGCGAAATCGGCCCTAGGGCCATGGCGCTGGCCACCCAAAATGCGGCGCAGATGAAATATCACGACCAAACCGCCCTGAACGGCGTGCTCCGGGGCGGCTGGGCCGAGCTGCCGCTGGTGTGGAATTTCCAGTTCTGCCAGAAAACCCTCTATTTCGCCGTGCATTTCAACCCTGCCATTTTGCATTTCATCACCAGCGAAAAGCCGTGGTCGGGTGGCCATGGCATTTATCCGCACTGGATTCTGGCGCGCTATCGCCGGTTTTTCCGCGCGCATTTCCCCGAGATTTACCAACAGATGCAGGCCTTGCCCGCCCCGGAAGCACGGGTTAAAACCCATGTTGCCGTGCTTTTGCACCACGCAGCGAATTTCGGAAAATTCATCCGCAATGCCCGCCGGTTCAAAGATGACTGGGATATAAAACCATGAGCGTGCCCCGCGCCTATCAACGTATGCTTTCCGGTCGGCGGCTGGACCTCTTGAACCCCGCGCCGCTGGATATAGAGATAGAGGACATCGCCCACGGGCTGGCCTTTGTCGCCCGCTGGAACGGGCAGACCAAGGGCGAGTTTCCCTATTCCGTGGCCGAGCACTCCCTGCTGGTCGAGCGGATCTACGGCCAAATCGCGCCTAAAGCGCCTGCGAAATGGCGTATGGTGGCCCTGCTGCATGACGCGCCGGAATACGTGATCGGCGATATGATCTCCCCGGTCAAATCCGCCGTTGGCCCGGGCTATAAAGAACTGGACGACCGCCTGATGCAAGCGGTGCTGCTGCGCTTTGGCCTGCCCGGGCAGGTGCCCGACGGGGTGAAAAAGCAGATCAAACGGGCAGACCGAATCTCGGCCTGGCTGGAGGCCATCCAGATTGCCGGGTTTGACCGCAAAGAAGCCAACAAGCTGTTTGGCGCACCCAAACTGTCGGGGGTGGAGGATGAAGTGCTGCCACTACGTGCACCAATGCGGGTGAAGGCGGATTTCCTCAACCGGCATCGGACGTTGCTGGCAATGCTATAGGGAACGTCTGAACCTTGTCGCCCAGAATGTGCGCGCAAATTTTCGAAGCCCGCTCCCAAAAAGGCTAATAAGCTTAAACTTCTATGATCAGCTATAGGTGGTATTTTAAATACCTCCATGTATTCGCGTATATACCTTCATTATATGCTGTTACCTATTAAAATAACTATATTTTTTTCGTTTTACAGATATCTATTATCCTAGGACAATAGACATCTGTAAAACGAAAATAGTATCCGGCAAAATATGTTCAAACTTCCTTTAGTTGTTTTTGATGCACGAAATTCTAGGCACGACGCTTTGATTGGACGCGCCAAACGGTTTCATGGTATAGTCGGGCCGGAAGCAAAGGAATACCATGAGCGAAGTCGTGCAATACAGCCAGGACAACATGCCAATGGCGGACATTCTGTCCGAAATTCGCGACGTGGTGAGCCGTGAGGCGCAGTCGCGCTATGAAGAGGAGCGCACGGTGGCCAGACGCGAGCTTCTGATCCTGCGGCCCGAGGCGCGGGTGGACCTTCTGGTGCAGGAAGCCGAAAAGGACATCGTGGTGAAACCGGAACCATGTCCGAAACCGGTAACAGCCGAAGAGCTGAAAGCCAGCCTCGAGGAAGAGGTTTTCAAGGCTAAACTGCGGGAAACCTTCGGTATTTCGGATGCGGGTGAACTGGAGAACCTTATCCGGAAAGTGCTTCGGGAGGAACTTCGGGCAGCCCGCTGAGGCGTGGGCGGTATCCGGTTTTCTGCATCCGCTCGATCAGGCTTTCATGCAGATAATCCACCTCGGGCGGGCCAATTGTGCGCGGGCAGCGAAACAGGAAAAGCTTGCTGGTGCCCGCATAGGGCCCCTCGAACGGGGCCAAAGGGTCTCTCGGGAAGCGGGCCTGCCAGCCCTCGGGCAGCGGTAGGCCACACATGGCGGCGCGGGTCAGCATCCAGTGCAGCGAAATGTTGGAAAGCGGGCGCGCGGCGGGCTTTTGATAGACAAACCCGCCGACATCGCTATGGGCACCGGCAAACCACGCCTGCTCCAGCCGCCCGGGCCAGTTTGGCTGGCATTTCCAGGGAATTGGCGCAAAGGCACGGCGGTTTTCATCCGCGGCGAGCGCCTGAAAGGCGTTGCGGATGATTGGCGAGAGCCTGTGATCATGAAACTCGGTGGCCATCGGCGCAACATAGGACAGAACCGGAAAATGCAGGCCCAGTGCTTTCACGGTATCCCACACGCCGATCATCTCTATCTCTGTGGTTTCATGGCAATAGCGGCGGTGAAAGGCCCGCGCCCGCTTTCGGGCGTCGCAGTTTTCATAAATCCGGAAGGCCTTGCGCACCCGCGCAGCGCTTACATTGTCCGGGGTCAGAAGCCCGACCTTGGCGATCATCCCCGCAATGGAGCGCACCGCATACGCCCCGCGGGAAAAGCCGAACAGAAAGATTTTATCGCCGGGGTGATAGCCCTTGGCCAGCGCCTGATACCCCTGCCGGATAGAGCAGTTTATACCGTATCCCGTAAGCACATTACCCCATTTCATCAGCCCTTGCCCCTGCACGCCCGGGTCATAGCCGACCTCCAAACCCGGCACCTCCTGCAAGAGCTTGAAAACAAGCCCAGCATTGGTTTCCTCGCCCTCTTCAAGGCGGCTCAGGGTGCCATCTATGATGAATACATGGGTGCGGGGCATATGGCCTCAGGGGTGGTTTTTTTGCAAGTATAGCGTGGTTTTGCTAACAATCCATTCACGTTTCCGCGCTTGCAATGCGGGCGGACAGGCTCTAACCTTTGGCCGACAAAAGCACCAACAGGGATGGCATCATGAAGTTTCTTCGCAACTTACTGGCATTGATCGGCGTGGCCGCCGTAGCGGCGGCGGCCTATTTCGGGCCCACAATGTGGAAATACAAATCCGCCTTTGACAATTTCGACCCGAAAGCCAAAGACATGTATATGGCGATGGCCGACGAACTGGTGGCCTCGGGCAATTCCGCCGCCGCCACAGTGTGGAAGGTCAAGGTGGCCGACGGGCTGACAGCCGAGGAAGTTGACCAGTCGATCAAGACCATTGCCGACGAGCGCAATATAAAAAGCGTGGGCTTCCTGCCCCTGGGCGACCAGGTGGCGGCGATGACGGGCAAGCCGTGGCGCGTGCTGAACATCTACCTTTACTGCAACCCGCTGACCGCTGCCAAAATGGTGGAATATGACCCGGCCTTTGCCGCCTACCTGCCATGCCGTGTGTCGCTGGTGGAGGATGAAAACGGCGACCTGTGGATTTATACGCTGAACATGGACCTGATGATCTATGGCGGCAAAACCCTGCCGGAGGACCTGTTGCAGGAAGCCTTGAACGTCAAGGAAACCATGCAGCAAATCCTGAGCCGCGCGGCCGAGGGGGACTTTTAGCGAAGGTGAGTGCAAGCACCCACCCTACGGCCCCGTGTGCAAGCGCGGGGCCTTTTTTGTGGCTTTGCATTGGCCGCGCGGCGCGCTAAAAGCGGCGAGAACAGAGATTCACGCAAGGGTGTGCCAGATGGCGATGGAAAAGAACTTTAATGCGGCCGAAGCCGAGCAGCGGATTTATGCGGCGTGGGAAGCGGCGGGGGCCTTCAAGGCCGGTGCCAATGCCAAAGCGGGCAAAGACAGCTTCACCATCATGATCCCCCCGCCCAACGTGACGGGCGTTCTGCATATGGGCCACGCCTTTAACAACACGCTGCAGGATATTCTGATCCGCTGGAAGCGCATGCAGGGGTTCGATACCCTCTGGCAACCGGGGCAAGACCACGCGGGCATTGCCACCCAAATGGTGGTCGAGCGCCAACTGGCCGAAGAGGGCAATATTTCCCGCAAGGAGATGGGCCGCGAGGCGTTCCTGGAAAAGGTCTGGGAATGGAAGGAAAAATCCGGCAACACCATCATTGACCAGCTCAAGCGGCTGGGGGCAAGCTGTGACTGGTCCCGCAACCGCTTCACCATGGATGAGGGCTTCCACGACGCCGTGCTCAAGGTATTCGTGGATATGTATAACAAGGGCCTGATCTACAAAGGCACGCGGTTGGTCAACTGGGACCCGAAGTTTGAGACCGCGATTTCCGACCTCGAGGTGGAAAACATCGAGGTGGACGGCCATATGTGGCACTTCAAATACCCGCTCGCCGGTGGGGCCACCTATGAATATATCGAGCGCGACGAGGACGGGAACGAGACCCTGCGCGAGACCCGCGATTATATCTCTATCGCCACCACCCGCCCCGAAACCATGCTCGGCGACGGCGCGGTGGCCGTGCATCCTGATGATGAACGCTACGCGCCGATTGTCGGCAAACTCTGCGAAATCCCCGTGGGGCCAAAACAGCACCGCCGCCTGATCCCGATCATCACCGATGACTACCCCGACCCGAATTTCGGCTCCGGCGCGGTAAAAATCACCGGCGCCCATGACGCCAACGACTACGGCGTGGCCACCCGCAACAACATCCCGCTTTACCGCCTGATGGACACCAAAGCCCATATGCGCGATGACGGCATGGATTACGTATCCGCCGCCACCCGCGCCAAAGAGATTTCCGAGGGCGCGGAATTTGATCCGGCCGAGATTGACGCCCTCAACCTCGTGCCGGACGCTTACCGCGGCATGGACCGCTACGAGTGCCGCAAGGCGGTGATCAGGGATATTGACGCCGAAGGGCTGATGATCATGGTCGAAGACAAAAAGATCATGCAGCCCTTTGGCGACCGCTCCAAAGTGGTGATCGAGCCGATGCTGACCCGGCAATGGTATGTCGATACCGCCAAAATCGTGAAGCCCGCGTTGGACGCGGTGCGTTCGGGCGATGTGAAGATCATCCCCGAGAGCGGCGAGAAGACCTATTACCACTGGCTGGAAAACATCGAGCCATGGTGCATATCAAGGCAACTCTGGTGGGGGCACCAGATTCCGGTTTGGTATGATGATGAAGGCAACCAGTATTGCGCCGCCTCCGAAGCCGAGGCCCGCGCGCAGGCGGGCGGCAAAGCGCTGACCCGCGACCCCGACGTGCTCGACACATGGTTTTCGTCGGGCCTCTGGCCCATCGGCACCCTTGGCTGGCCTGCTGACACCGAGGAGATGCAAAAATACTTCCCCACCGATGTGCTGATCACCGGCTTTGACATCCTGTTTTTCTGGGTCGCGCGGATGATCATGATGCAGCTCGCGGTGGTGGGTGAAATCCCCTTCCACACCGTCTATCTGCACGCCCTGGTGCGGGATGAACACGGCAAGAAAATGTCCAAATCCACCGGTAACGTCATCGACCCGCTGGAGATGATCGACGAATTCGGCGCCGACGCTGTGCGCTTTACCCTCTCCGCCATGGGCCGGGACCTGAAGCTGAGCAAAGAGCGCCTGATCGGCTATCGCAACTTTGGCACCAAGCTCTGGAACGCCACCCGCTTTGCCGAGATGAACGCATGCAAACCGGGCGGGTTTGACCCCGCTTCGGCCACGCAGACGGTCAACAAATGGATCATCGGCGAAACCGTGCGCGCCCTGCACGCCACCAACAAGGCGCTGGAATCCCTGCGCTTTTCCGACGCCGCCATGGGCCTTTACGCCCATGTCTGGGGCAAGCTTTGCGACTGGTATGTGGAGTTTGCCAAGCCGCTGTTCCAGTCTGATGACGAGGCGGTGAAGGCCGAAACGCGGGCAACCATGGCTTGGGCGATTGACCAGAGCCTGACCCTCCTGCACCCGATCATGCCTTACATCACCGAGCAGCTTTGGGGCGATATAGCCGCGCGCGACAACATGCTGGTGCATCAGGATTGGCCGGAATTGCCCGAAAGCCTGATCGACGCAGACGCTGACCGCGAAATGAACTGGGTGATTTCCCTGATCGAGAACATCCGTTCCGTGCGTGCCGAAATGCGCGTGCCTGCGGGGGCCAAAATCCCGATGGTGCAGTTGGAGCTGGACGAAAACGGCCAAGCGGCGCTGGCCCGCAACGAGGTGCTGGTCAAGCGCCTCGCGCGGGTCGAGGAGATCACCCAAGCCGCCGAGGCCCCCAAAGGCGCGGTGACGGTGGCGGTTGAAGGCGGCACCTTCTGCCTGCCGCTGGCCGACATTATCGACGTCGCCGCCGAAAAGGCGCGCCTCGATAAAGCCATGCTGAAGCTCAGCAAGGAAATCGGCGGCCTGAAGGGCAAGCTTGGCAACGAGAAGTTCCTTGCCCGCGCCCCCGAAGCCGTGGTGGCCGAAAACCGCGCCGGACTGGCCCGGGCTGAGGAGGAAGCCGCCAAGATCACCGAAGCGCTTAAGCGGTTAGAGGCGCTGGGCTAGTTGGGGTTCCACCCCGCCAACAGCAAACGCCGCGCATCGGAAACCCAATGCGCGGCGTTGTTTTTGGTTTGTATCAGCGCTTAGTCGTTATGATAAGCCGCTTCACCATGGGTCGAGAGGTCAAGGCCCACCGCCTCGTCTTCCTCGGAGACCCGCAGGCCGATGGTCATGTCAATGGCCTTGAAGATCACGAAGGCGACCACAGCGGTCCACACAATAGTGATGCCCACGGCCTCGGCCTGAATGATGGTTTGGCCGATCATGTCGTAATCATCACCCATGGCGCCGCCCAGCGAGGGGGCGGAGAAAATGCCGGTGCCGATAGCGCCGATAATGCCGCCGACGCCGTGCACGCCGAACACATCCAGACTGTCATCATAGCCAAGCGCGTTCTTCACCGTGGTGACAAAGAAGAAGCAGACAACCGAGGCCCCTGCGCCAAGAACGATCGCGCCCACAGGGCCAACCGTGCCCGCCGCCGGGGTGACGGCCACCAGGCCGGCAATCATGCCCGAAGCCGCGCCCAGAAGCGAAACCTTGCCGCGGATGGTGCCTTCAACGATGCTCCAGCCGAGGATCGCACCGGCGGTGGCAGTGAAGGTGTTGATCATCGCCAGACCCGCGCCGCCATTGGCCTCCAGGTTGGAGCCCGCGTTAAAGCCGAACCAGCCGACCCAGAGGATGCCCGCGCCCACCAGCGTCAGGGTCATGGAGTGCGGGGCCATCATGTCTTTGCCAAAGCCCTTGCGCTTGCCAATCACAATCGCGCCCACCAGCGCCGCAACACCGGCATTGATGTGCACAACCGTCCCGCCCGCGAAGTCCAGCGCGCCGAGGCTCATGATATAACCCGCGCCATCCCACACCATGTGGGCCACGGGGAAATAGGCGAAGGTCACCCACAACAGGGTGAAGATCATCACCGCCTTGAACTTGATGCGCTCGGCAAAAGCCCCGATGATCAGCGCCGGGGTAATGGCCGCAAAGGTCATCTGGAAGGCGATGAACACGTATTCAGGAATAACAACGCCATCGGTAAAAGTGGCGGCCATGGAGTCCATGTTGACGCCCGCAAGGAGCAATTTCCCCGTGCCGCCCCACCATGGGCTTGTGCCGCCGCCGAACGCGAAGGAGTAGCCGTAAAGCACCCAAACGACCATCACCAAAGCGGTGATCATCGTGGTTTGGGTAAGCACAGAAAGCATGTTTTTGGTGCGCACAAGCCCGCCGTAAAACAACGCCAGCCCGGGCAGGATCATAAACAGCACCATAACGGTGGAAAAGATCATGAACGAGACATCGCCCTTATCCATGGTCTCGGTGGCATCTTGGGCAAAGGCCATGGGCGCGCTCAGCGTCGCCATGGCTGCCGGTATCAGGTTACGTAGTTTCATCGTTTTCCCTCGTTTAGAACCGCTTAAATCGCGTCTTCATTGGTTTCGCCGGTGCGCACCCGAAGGGCGCTTTCCACATCCAGCACAAATACTTTGCCATCGCCGATGGAGCCGGTCTTGGCCGTGGTCGCCAGCGTTTCCACCACCTGCTCGGCAATATCTGCCGCCACCACCATCTCAAGCTTGACCTTGGGCACGAAATTCACGGTGTATTCCGCCCCGCGGTAAATTTCCGTATGGCCGGATTGCCGCCCATAGCCCTTGATTTCAGAAACCATAAGCCCCTGAACGCCGATCTCGGTGAGGGCCTCGCGGACCTCCTCGAGCTTGAATGGTTTGATCGCTGCAATGATCAGTTTCATGATGTCCCCTTTGCGCGGTTAATAATGGTGCCTGCGCACCGCTTGGCAGTGGTTTTTCAAGGAATTCGCCTAAAAAGGAAGCTTTTGAGTCATTTCTGCCTGCGACAATTAGGTTTTGTGCCTAATACTTAGGCATTTATCGCATGATGATTATTTAGTAAGCATATTACAAAAGGCGAATATATGCCGATAGCAGAATCAGGCCTCTACAAAGCGGGGAGGATTCGCTATGGTCGCCAAAACAATAACGAGCACACAGGCAGCCGCATGGCCAGTAAAAAGAAACCCCCGAAAGGCAGGGCCGGAAAGGCTACGCCTGCGCCGCCGCCTTTGGTGGCCTCTCGCGCCGACAAGGTGGTGAAGAATAAGCCGACCGCCAAAAAGGCCAGTCCCGGGAAAGCGGCCCCCAAGAAGCCCGCCGCGCGCAAAGCCAGGCGCAAGGCGGCCCCGAAGGGGAATTTCATCACCCGCCCGATTCGCTGGCTCTTCAGGCTGATGTTCAAAATCATCTGGTGGGTCACATGGCGCGGGGCCATTGTCGGCAGTCTGGTTCTGGCGCTGTGGACGGGCTATTACTATGTGCAATTGCCACCGCTGGAAGACCAGCTCGATGGCCGGAGCCGGGGCTCGGTGCGGCTTCTGGACCGCTATGGCGAAGTGTTCGCCTGGCGCGGCGAGCAGTTTGACGGCTCGCTTCGGGCGCAAACCGTGTCGCCGTTTTTGAAAAATGCCGTGATTGCCACCGAGGACAAGCGCTTTTACAGCCATTTCGGCATTAGCCCGCGCGGCATTGCCAGCGCTATCCGCATCAACCTGCGCGAGGGGCGCGGGCCGCTTTCGGGCAATGGTGGCTCGACCATTACCCAGCAGGTGGCGAAGCTTTTGTGCCTCGGGGATACGGGAAAAACCGAAGCCGAGTGCCGACGGCAAACCCTGTGGCGCAAGCTGCAAGAGGTGCCGTTTTCCTTTGCGCTGGAGCTGAAATACGCCAAAGATGACATTC
Source organism: Paracoccaceae bacterium (assembly GCA_026995265.1). Lineage (GTDB taxonomy): Bacteria > Pseudomonadota > Alphaproteobacteria > Rhodobacterales > Rhodobacteraceae > UBA3077. Next base: position 5,891 of record JALWPC010000213.1, on the reverse strand, counting down.
TGAGCATCTATCTGAACCGCGCCTATCTTGGCGCGGGGGCCTATGGGTTCGAGGCCGCGGCGCAACGCTATTTTGGCAAATCGGCGCGGGATCTCACCCCCTCGGAAAGCGCCATGCTGGCGGGGCTGCTCACCGCGCCCAGCCATTTCGCCCCCACCCGCAACCTGAAGCGGGCGCAGGGGCGGGCCAGCGTGGTGATCGGCCTGATGCAGGAGCAGGGCTACCTGACCCGGGTGGAGGCCGACATTGCCCGCGCCAACCCGGCCACGCTTTCCCAAAGCGCCAAAACCCTGATCGGTGGCGATTTCGCCGATTGGGTGATGGCGATGGGCGGGGACGAGGTGATGCAGGCCTTCACCCGCGACACGGCCGAAGATGTGACCATTCTTACCAGCTTTGACCCGGATATTCAGCGGGCGGCGGAGGCGGCGCTGGAACACGTGTTTGCCACCAAGGTGTCGGCAGGCTCCAAGGCGCAGGCGGCGATTGTGGTCATGTCGCCCGATGGCGCGGTGCGCGCCGTGGTCGGCGGGCGCAATATCGAGGGGGATTACTTCAACCGCGCCACGCAGGCACGGCGGCAAACGGGCTCTTCCTTCAAGCCCTTCGTTTATGCGGCGGCGCTGGAATCGGGCTGGACCCCGAATGCGGTGGTGGAAGATGCGCCGCTGACCATCGACATTCCCGGGTCGGGCCCGTGGAGCCCGCAGAATTACGACCGTAAATATCATGGGCTGATGACCCTGACGGAAGCCATGGCCAAATCCATTAACACCGTGGCAGTGCGGGTGTCTGAAGAAGTAGGCCGCGAGCGGGTGCGGGCCATGGCGATGGATTTCGGCATTACCTCGGAGATCGCCACCGGCCCTGCCGTGGCGCTCGGGGTGTCCGAGGTCAGCCTGCTGGAAATGACGGGGGCCTATGCGGGGTTTTTGAATGGCGGGCGGCTGAGCAAGCCGTTTGGCATGCTGGACCTGACCTTGAGCGACGGCTCCCGCCCCTTCAACATCAGCCGCCCCAGCCAGGGCCGCCGGGTGCTCAGCGAGCTGGCGGATGGCTACCTTGTCTATATGCTCAACCAGGTGGTGGAAACCGGCTCGGGGCACCGCGCCCGGTTCGGGGATTGGCAGATCGGCGGCAAAACCGGCACCACCCAGGGCGCGAAGGATGCGTGGTTTCTGGGCTTCACCGCTGATTATGTGGCCGGGGTGTGGATGGGCTATGACGACAACACCCCGCTGACCGGTGTCACCGGCTCCGGCCTGCCCGCGCAAATCTGGAAAGAAACCATGCAGCAGGTGCACGAGGGCCGCACCCCCCGCCCCCTGCCGATGATCCTGCCCCCCGAACCAAGGCCGATTGAACAGGTGGACACCCCTGTGCAGGAGCAGCGCGCCCGCACCATTCTGGACATCCTGCTCGGCAGAAACCGCTAAGGCGTAGACCCAAAGCCATAGCATTGGAAATCTTTTAGTCATAGCTCTGTAGACATGTCTTATATGACATGTCTACAGAGCTTTGTAATGAATACGACGTAATGCAAACCAGATTACACTGGTCTCCCACGCGCACTCCAATTGCCTTCCGTGGCTTCGCCCCGGAACCACGCCTCGCCTTCGGCTCGGCGGGCGGCGCGTTGAGTGTTGGTTTACTTGGCGAGTTTGCACCCGCGCCGCGCTGTAAACATCGCGCTTGTGGCAAGATCCGCTGGTCAGGGCAGCGCACGCCGGTTATCCTACAATTGTCTGACAGGAGTCCGACAGATGTCACAGCCTTTTTTGCAACGCCTGCAACAGGCGCAAATGTATAAGCGCGGCGCGGGCGCACGGCCTGCCACACGCACATACCTTCGCGCGCCGCCATCGCGTCGCACACGCATTTTCGCCTCTGGCGAAAAGCCGCCCCGAAGGGGCGCATGGGGGGTTAAGGCTTGCTCAGGGTTCGGGCAATGGCGTCTTTCCAGCCATCATATTTGGCTTGGCGCCATTCATCACTCTGCGCGGGCGCGAAACGCTGATCCAGGGCCCAGTTCTCGGAAAAGCCGACCAAATCGGGGTAAACCCCGGCCTGCATCCCCGCCAGCCATGCCGCCCCCAGCGCGGTGGATTCCAGCACCTTGGGGCGATCCACCGCCGCGCCCAGCGTATCGGCGAGCCGCTGCATGGCCCAGTCATTGACGCACATGCCGCCATCAACCCGAAGCACGGTTTCCCCCGCCTCGGCCCAGTCGCCGCGCATGGCCTCCACAAGGTCGCGGGTCTGGAAAGCCACGCTTTCCAGCGCCGCTTTGGCGAATTCGGCGGGGCCGGAGGCGCGGGTGAGACCAAAGATTGCGCCACGGCAGTTGGCATCCCAATAGGGCGCGCCAAGGCCCGTGAAGGCGGGCACGAGGTAGAGCTGTTGCTCGGGGTCGGCGGCCTCGGCAAGGGCCTGCGTCTCGGACGCATCCTTGATGATCCCGAGCCCGTCACGCAGCCATTGCACCACGGCGCCAGCGATAAAGATCGAGCCTTCCAGCGCATAGGTGGGCTGGCCGCCCAACTGGTAAGCAATGGTGGTGAGCAGGCGGTTGTTGGACCTCACGGGTGTATCGCCGGTGTTGAGCAGGGCAAAGCAGCCGGTGCCGTAGGTGGATTTCATCATCCCCGGGGCAAAGCAGGCCTGGCCGATAGTGGCAGCCTGCTGGTCGCCCGCCACCCCCAGAATCGGTGCGCCCAGCGCCTCGGCATAACCGAAATCGGCGGCGCAATCCTGCACCTCGGGCAGGAGCGGAACCGGGATGTTGAAGAGCGCACAAAGCTCTTCATCCCATGCGCCGTCATGGATATTGTAAAGCATGGTGCGGGCGGCGTTGGTGGCATCGGTGGCGTGGACCTTGCCGCCCGTGAGCTGCCAGATCAGATAGCTGTCCACCGTGCCAAAGGCGAGCCTGCCCGCCTCGGCCCTGGCCCGCGCGCCTGAAACATTATCCAATATCCACGCGATTTTGGTGGCGGAGAAATAAGGGTCAAGCAGCAGGCCGGTTTTCCCGGTGATCATCGGCTCATGGCCCGCATCACGCAGGCTGGCACAGGTGGCCTCGGTGCGGCGGTCCTGCCAGACAATGGCATTATAGACGGGCGCGCCGGTTTCGCGGTCCCATATCATCGTGGTTTCCCGCTGGTTGGTTATGCCAATCGCATCAGGGCGTGCCACCCCTGCCTTGGCCAGCGCCGCTTTGGCGGTGCTCAGGCTGGTGCGCCAAATATCGGCGGGGGCGTGCTCCACCCAGCCAGAGGCCGGAAAGTGCTGGGCGAATTCCTCGGCGGCGCTGGCCACGGGGGTCATATCCCCGTCAAACACGATCGCGCGGCTGGAGGTTGTGCCTTGGTCCATGGCGAGAATATAGGGCATCGCGCTACCTTTCCTCAGGGTTCTGTCTTGGGCGGGAGCACCACCGCCAGCCACACTTGCTGGCCGTCCTCATCGGCACAGGCAATGCGCGCCAAAGCAATATCGGGCTGCGGATAGCGAAACAGGGTGTCCACCCCGTCAATTTCGCAATCTTGCAGCGAATAAACCATGCTGGCGAGCAGGTCTTGCGGGCTGGTATAGCTCATATTGGCATAATCGCCTTCAGGGTAGGGCTGAATGGCGGCGGAAGTGAAGTGGATCGACTGCGCGATTTGCGCCATGATTGCGGCGGGGTCGGCGGTGATGTCAGGGATGGTCAGTGCGGTTTTCTCGCCCTCGGGACCGTCAAGACGATGAAGGTTCGGATCTCGGAAATCCCGGCTTTCAATTCTTGCGGCAGCGGCGGCCATGATCTCGAACGGGTTCACTGCACCCGCAAGCGCAAAACTGCGGGTTTGGGGAGTGGCCTCACTGGCGGAATGCACGCGGTAGACCGGCCAAATCGCCTCGTCCATGCCGGTTTCAAGGCTCTTGGCGACAAGATAAACATCATGCATGCCATAAATATGGAGCCCGAGATTATCTTCGGTTTCCCGTAAGATAAAAAGCCGGGTGTCGCTATAGCCGATCACCCGATCATAAAGCGAGATCATATCCGGCGGCGTAGCCTGGGCCGTGGTGGCCCACAAAAGAAGGGTGAATTTTTTCATGCCGTAGCTTTGCGCAGGCGGTTGCAGGCGTCAAGCGCGCTATATGCTTTGCCCGGCCCGAGGCCGGAAATCCGCCCATGCCGCCATCCGCGCCGCTGGCTTCTTGACTCGAGTCAGCCAATTCCTATGCTAGACAAAAACCATCATGGAGCTTCCGGATGAAATCAGTTCTCACCGCCGCTTTTCTCGGCATCTTCGCCCTTTCGGCCTGCGAATCGGGCGCATCGAATACGATTACGCGGGTTTCGCAAACCCTGTCCATTCTGCCCAAAGCCGCAGACCGCGTTGGTATCTATTCGGCACGGGAAATTCGCGGGTCCATTCTGGTGCAATACTTCCCCGGCCAAGTGCGCGAATCAGAGATTCTCCAGCGGCTTAAACCCTATTGTGCCCGCAAGGGCGGGGGCACCCCGCGCCACAGCAGCAACCCCACCGTTCGAAGTGAAGCAACGCTGGCAAACGGCTCTGTGATCTCCACCCGCACCTTTGTTGCGCAGTGCAAGTAAGGCGCGGCCGCACGGGGTTGGAAAACGCGTTCTAATCGGGTAAAGCCGGAGCTTACCCTGATTTGAGGCCCTCTTATGACCCACCGTTCCGAATTGCTGATGCCTGCGGGCAACCTGCGCAAGCTGAAAATGGCGGTGCTATACGGGGCCGATGCGGTTTACCTCGGCACGCCGGACCTGTCCTTGCGCACCAAGAGCCAGTTCAGCCTGGAAGAGGTGATCGAGGGGGTCGAATTCTGCCATGCCCATGGCAAGCGCGCCTATCTGACCCTCAACCTGTTTTCCCATAACAAGGACGTGCCCAAGCTGGAGGAATATATCGACACGGTGCGCAAGGTGAACCCCGACGGGCTGATCATCGCCGACCCGGGGGTGCTGCAATTCGTGAAAGAGCGCGCGCCGGACTTGCCCTTGCATATCTCGACACAGGCGAATGTCTCAAGCTGGCTCTCGGTGAAGTTCTGGCAGGCGCAGGGGGCGGAGCTGGTGGTGCTGGCCCGCGAGGTCTCTTTTGCCGAGCTGTGCGAGATTCGCGAAAAATGCCCCGATGTGAAGCTGGAGGCCTTTGTGCATGGCGCCATGTGCATGACCTATTCCGGCCGCTGCCTGCTCAGCAATTTCATGGCGGAGCGCGGGGCCAATCAGGGCAATTGCGCCAATTCCTGCCGCTGGAACTACAAGGTGCGGATGCGCCTGAACGATGGCACCATAAAGCCGCTGGAGATTACCGAAGACAATGCCGATATGTTCGAATTCCTGCTGGAAGAAGGCTGCCGCCCCGGCGAGCTTATGCCCATCGAGGAAGACGGGCGCGGCTCCTATATCCTGAATTCGCGTGACCTCTGTATCATGCCGCGGCTGAATGATTACTTGGCACTGGGCATCGACAGCCTGAAGGTCGAGGGGCGCGGGAAATCGGAATATTACGCCGCGATTGTGGCACGGGCCTACCGGATGGCGATTGATGATTACTATGCCGACCCGGAGAGCTGGACCCCGCATAAATATATGCGCGAGCTGGAATCTGTGGGCAATCGCGGCTATACGCTGGCCTTCCATGACGGGCGGCTGAGCAATTATTCGCACGATTACGAGCAAACCGAGGCGCTGGCGCAGTGGGAATATGCCGGCGTGGTAACGGAGGTCACCGAGGACGCCTTCCATGTGGCGGTGAAAAACAAGCTGGAAGCGGGCGAGGTGCTGGATTTCGTCTCGCCGATCAGCCGTGAAACCGTGCTGTTGCGCATGTATGAATTCGAGCTGGTCTCGGGCGAGGTGAAAG
>JALWPC010000212.1 GCA_026995265.1 Paracoccaceae bacterium | reverse complement strand
TGTTAGCCCAAAGCCGTAATGTCCCCTTTGTCCAATTCTAAAATGTCCCCTTTTGATTTCGGGAGGGGCGGTGACAGAGGAGACCATTGTGATGACGCAGAAGGCAGTGGACCGGCTGGAGGTGATTCAGCGGGTTGTCAGCAGACAGTTACGGCAGAAGGAGGCGGCTCGGCAGCTGGGCCTGAGCGTGCGGCAGGTCAAGCGCCTGGTGGCCCGATTCAAGGGGGAGGGGGCTGCGGGGCTGGTGTCACGTCACCTGGGCCGGCGCCCCGGAAACGCGCTGTCCGATGCCGTGCGCCGGGAGGTGCTGGGGCTGGTCCGCACCCATTACGCCGACTTCGGCCCCACGCTGGCCTGTGAGAAGCTGGCGGCCTGCCACGGACACAAGCTTTCCGCTGAGACGCTGCGCCAATGGATGATCGCTGAGGGGCTCTGGAAGCCCAAGGTCCGCAAGTCGGCACGCATCCACCAGCGGCGTCCCCGCCGGCCCTGCCGGGGCGAGTTGGTCCAGATCGACGGCTCACCGCACGACTGGTTCGAGGGCCGCGGTCCACGCTGCACCCTGATCGTGTTCATCGACGATGCCACCAGCGAGCTGATGGCCCTGCACTTCGCTCCCGCCGAGACCACACAGGCTTACATGGAGACCCTGCGCGGCTACCTGGCCCGGCATGGGCGGCCGGTGGCCTTCTACTCCGACAAGCACAGCATCTTCCGGGTGAACAACCCCGATCACGAGGGTGAGCTGACCCAGTTCACCCGCGCCCTCAAGACCCTCGACATCGAACCCATCCATGCCAATACGCCACAGGCCAAGGGACGGGTCGAACGGGCCAACCAGACCCTCCAGGATCGTCTGGTCAAGGAACTGCGCCTGGCGGGTATCTTCGACATCGACTCGGCCAATGCCTTCCTCCCTGGCTTTCTGAACGACTACAACCAGCGCTTCGCCGTACCACCGCAGAACCCCACTGATGCGCACCGCCCGGTGCTGCATGATCCACAAGAGCTCAATCTGATCTTCAGCCTGCATGCCCATCGCAAGCTCTCGAAGAACCTCACCCTCCAATACAAGAACCGGGAGTATCAGCTCACAGGCCAAGGCAAGGGCTATCGCCTGCGGGGCGCACAGGTCACCGTCTGTGAAGCCTTCGACGGCTCCGTCACCTTGCTCTACAAAGGGCACTCCCTGCCTTACCAGATACTCAATGAGGGAGAGCCGCCCATTCCCTTGGACGATGAGAAAAGTCTCCATGCCACCGTCGAGCAGGCCAAGACCGTTCAGTGCAATCGCCGCACCCACAAGCCCGCTCCGGACCATCCCTGGAGACGAAAAAGCACCCTCTCACCTTCCCGGACAATCTGAAGCCCTCTAAAAAAGGGGACATTTCAGCTTGGGAGAAAAGGGGACATTTTAGAATTGGGTTGACATCGGAGAAACGGGATTTCCGGAAAACTTTGGCGTATATTCCGCACCTCTTTTCCCGACCACAGCAGGGACCCCGACCGAAA
>JALWPC010000211.1 GCA_026995265.1 Paracoccaceae bacterium | reverse complement strand
ACACAGCAGATGGTAACTTTGTACTAAATTCTACTGCTTCAGCTTGGGAATGGGAAGATAGTTTTGGAAATGAAGCCTCATTAGGTGTATGGAGAGAAGTAAGTGCTGCTAGTAAGCTACCTGCTAAGTTACCAGCATCTCAAGATGGGTTTATTGTTAGGGTATCTGGAGGTACTTCTGCAAAAGATGATGATTACTTTCTACAGTATAATCATACAGAAGAAACTTGGACAGAAGTAAGAAATCCTACTAGTACATATAAATTTGACTATACTACTATGCCTCATGTACTATACAGACTAGCTGATGGTTCTTTCATATTTGATGAATATAAAGAAGTAGCAGAAGATGGACTAAGCCTAACAGATATAGCTTGGGAGGATAGAAAGGTAGGAGATGAAGTAACAAATGAAGACCCATCTTTTGTAGGTACTACTATTAATAGAATATTCTTTTATAAAAATAGATTAGGATTCTTAACTACTAGTAATATTATACTATCAGGTACAGGTGATTATGGTAACTTCTTTAGTCAAACAGTCCAAGATGTACTAGATGATGACCCTATTGACTTAGCAGTAGCTACTACTAATGTTACTGTATTAAGAGATGTAGCTAATACATCAGGTAGTTTATTACTATTTGCTGATGATGCTCAGTTTGAATTACTTGCTCAAGGAGGAGGAGTACTTACTCCTAATACAGCAGATATTAGAGCAGTATCTAGATATGACTTTAATCCAGATGTACAAGTAAGACCTATTGGTAATAAAGTATACTTTACTTCTAAATCAGGGGGATATTCTCAATTATTCTCATATAAGATTTCAGACCAAGGAGCTCAAGTAACAGAAGCTACTCCACTAACATTACATATACCTTCATATCTACCATCTACTTTAACCAAGATGGAAGGACATAGTGTACTAGGGTATAGTTTCTTACTAGATAATGTAAACAGAAAGGACTTATATGTATTAACTAATACTTCAGTAGGTTCTCAAGATATTCAAAATGCTTTTGGTAGGTGGACATTTAATTATGATATTGTATCAATAGGTATTATTAATAATAACCTAGTAATACTATTCTCTACAGGTGAAGTAGGACAGATAGAACTAGAGATACCAGGAGATATAACTCAAGTAGAGTATATAGATAATTTTAGTACTCCTAAAACTTATAATAGCTATATAGAATTATTACAATTCTTCTGGAGAGATGCTAATGGAAGAGGTACATCTAGAGGTAGATTACAGTTAAGAACTTTAAAGTACACTATGCATAAAGGTTCTAAGTATTTAACAACATTACTAAATACTAACTTAGTAGCTATCAAAACAGAAGGCACTTATGGTGATTATTGGAATGATACTGATATATGGGATGATAGTTTAAATTGGTTAGATGTAAATCCTGTATATACTAGAATGTACTTTAATGATGATAAAGTAACAGTAATGAGTGATAGTAGATATATAGATATAAAGATAGGTGAGAATCCAAATGAACCTACTAAA